>JAYTON010000723.1:0-9600 GCA_043747725.1 Saprospiraceae bacterium | reverse complement strand
CAAACTATTGATATAAAAGACAATCAAATTTGTTTAGGTTATTTCAACTTTCTAATTTCATTCATTTATGTTGATTGCCATCATTCTCACTTTTATTATTGGCTATTCTGCCATCGTTTTCGAACACAATATCAAAATTGATAAGGCAGCGGTGGCTCTTATGACAGGCGTTTTATGCTGGATACTCTATGCTTTCAGCGGTACACCAATGGATACTGTTGAGCATCATTTGATTGAAAAATTTGCTGAATCTGCCCAAATTCTTTTCTTTTTATTGGGTGCGATGACCATTGTAGAGTTGATAGATGCCCACGAGGGTTTTGATATAATTGTATCACGTTTGAAAACCCGTAAAAAGGTCTCATTGTTGTGGATAATAGGTATTTTAAGCTATCTTTTATCTTCTGTTTTGGATAATTTAACGACAACCATCGTCATGATTTCTTTTATTCGAAAATTAGTGAATGATAGAGAAGACAAGCTACTTTTAGCGAGCATAATCGTCATTGCAGCCAATGCAGGTGGCGCTTGGTCACCTATTGGCGACGTTACGACCACTATGTTATGGATTGGCAAGCAAGTAACAACTTCTAAGTTAATGGAGTATGTT
This sequence comes from Saprospiraceae bacterium, assembly GCA_043747725.1. Taxonomy (GTDB): domain Bacteria; phylum Bacteroidota; class Bacteroidia; order Chitinophagales; family Saprospiraceae; genus JAAFJT01. The sequence continues at coordinate 8,990 of JAYTON010000723.1, read as the reverse complement.
TTTGTACCCAGTATTATTTGTTTATTAGTACCTTTAACGATTATTTCTTTCAAAATGTCTGGGGATTTAGAACCAATTAATGTTGAAGATGATACTAAAATAAGAATTGAGAGTCTTTCCGAACGACACAAAACCGCCGTTTTTTTTCTTGGAATTGGTGCTTTAATGTTCGTTCCTATCTTCAAAACTGTTACGCATTTGCCGCCTTTTATGGGTATGCTTTTGAGTTTGGGCGTCATGTGGGCAATTACTGAATTAATGCACAGCAATAAAAATCATGATGATAAAACCGCCTTGAGCGTCAAGAGCGCATTAGAGAGAATAGATACCGCGAGCATCATGTTTTTTGTCGGTATCCTCTTAGCTGTTGGGGCTCTTGAAAGCACCGGAATACTGAGGGGGTGTGCTGAATGGTTGACGCAAACCATTGGAAACCAATCAGTTATAGCGGTGGTGATTGGATTAATATCTGCTATTGTCGATAACGTTCCTTTGGTTGCAGCTTCTATGGGTATGTATTCATTGGAGCAATTTCCTCAAGACGATAAATTTTGGCATTTGATAGCTTATTGTGCTGGTACAGGCGGTTCGATTCTGATAATCGGTTCAGCAGCGGGCGTAGCAGCTATGGGCATGGAGCGTATCGAGTTCTTTTGGTATGTCAAACGAATTTCTTTATTGGCAGCATTGGGCTATTTTGCTGGAGCTGCGGCATTTATATTAGAGCATTATATTTTTTAATCACTGCATGATTCAACCCATTATTCGCATTAAAAACCAATTTCAATTATGAAAAAGAATCTACAAAACTTTGTATTATTAGTTATCCTCCTTGTTGCAATATTGACCCCCCTCAGTATAAAGGCTCAAAATGCGTTAGGTTGCGATGGTAAACGCTATTTGCAGGATGTATTTACCGATACAACCCATGCAAAAGGTGTAGAATTTGGTAGAAACTTAGCTTCCAGCTTAGGTGCCAGTTTATTGATGGATGTCATCGAACCCAAAGGCGATGTGTTGACTAAACGCCCACTGATAATATTAGCATTCGGCGGTGGTTTCGTATCAGGTGCCCGCAATGAGCAATATATGCTCGACCTTTGCAAAACCTTTGCAAAAAAAGGTTTTGTCTGCGCTACTATTGACTATCGACTCTATGATTTTGCTAAAGGTTTTCCTGATTCTTTAAAAATATCCAGTACTGTGGTTCAAGCGATTCAAGATATGAAAGCGGCTATTCGCTATTTCAAAAAAAATGCGGGCTTGGCAAATGCTTATAGAGTAGACACAGCCAATATTATTTTAGGCGGTGTTTCAGCGGGTGCTATCACAGCTATGCACACCGCTGAAATGGATTCAACCGATAATATACCGACTTGGCTTCGTAATATCGTCAAAGCCGAAGGTGGTTTTGAAGGCAATGCTGGCAACCCAGGTTATTCATCGGCTGTGAAAGGTGCTTTGAGCCTTAGCGGCGGATTGTATCAAAAAGAATATATTGATAAAGATGATGTACCTTTTATGGCATATCATGGCACTGCTGATGTCGTTGTGCCTTTTGGATATGGTTTGAATGTGTATCGTTTTAATATGGACGGAGATAGCGCCTGTGCAGCCTATGCGAGAACATTGGGTATTAAATCCAACTTAGTCACTGTCAAAGGTGGTGGACATACTGATATCTATGATCCGACAGGTACTTACGCAGCTAATTTAGCAGATTTTCTGAGCAAAGCATCTTTGTTTTTGAAACAATTAGTTTGTGGAGAAAATATTGCAGCACCGACGCAAGATATTGAAAATCAAGCAGTTAAGATTTATCCGAATCCTTCGGATGAAACGATGACGTTGAGTTTTGATCAAAATAACTCGAATGTCACTGCGAGCGGAACGTGGCAGGAGGGGTATCGCATAACTATTTATGATGTAGTCGGCAGACAAGTTTTTGATTCGGGTAAACAATATGCTGAGTCTTTCAATTTATTTAAGAAGGATTTTGGTAAAGGGCTTTACATAGCGCGCATAACTGTTGGAGATAAAGCAATGCCGATTGTCAAGAAGATTGTTTTTGAATAAAATAGTTGTTTATCTAAAAATGCTTGAATTCTAAATTCAATTGTTACATTTGTTATGTATTTAATTGAATAACACAACCATAATTATAATAAAATCACTTACACTGTGACCGACAAACAAACCTTAGAAGCTGCCATGAACGAGGATGCTATGAAGCTCGCTGTGTCGGGTATCAGGCGCCAACTCGACAAAATATATGAAGGCGGCGGTAAAAAACGCATCGATAAAGAACATGAACAAGGTAAAATGACCGCTCGTGAGCGGGTGCAATACCTGTTGGATAAAGATACGCCTCAAATAGAAATCGGTGCTTTTGCTGGGTTTGAAATGTATGAAGCGGAAGGCGGTTGCCCGGGTGGTGGGGTAGTGGTGGTGATGGGTTATGTATCAGGTCGGCAATGTTTAATAGTGGCGAATGATGCGACTGTGAAAGCAGGGGCATGGTTTCCGATAACAGGTAAAAAGAATCTCCGCGCCCAAGAGATAGCGATGGAAAACCGATTGCCTATTATTTACCTTGTAGATTCGGCAGGCGTTTATTTACCCATGCAAGATGAGATTTTTCCCGATAAAGAACACTTCGGACGTATTTTTAGGAACAATGCCAAGATGAGTTCGATGGGTATTCCTCAAATAGCGGCAATTATGGGGAGTTGTGTAGCAGGTGGAGCATATTTGCCGATTATGAGCGATGAAGCCTTGATAATAGATGGTCAAGGTTCTGTTTTCCTCGCGGGACCATATTTAGTGAAAGCAGCCATCGGTGAAAATGCCGATAAAGAAACCCTCGGCGGAGCAAGGACTCATTCAGAAATCAGCGGCGTGACGGATTATAAAGTACCCAATGATGCAGCCTGTTTAGATACCATTAAAAAGTTGATAGATAAATTTGGGGAACAAGATAAAGCGGGTTTCAATAGAGCAAAATCCTTACCCCCTCAGTATGACCCCAAAGAAATGCTCTCCATTTTCCCTGCGGACAATATCACCAAGCCTTACAACACTATTGAAATATTGAAATGCCTTGTTGACGATTCCGAACTCATATATTATAAGGAGGGTTATGGCAAAACCATCGTGTGTGCTTACGCGCGCATAGACGGTTGGTCAGTCGGAATCGTAGTGAATCAAAGACAGGTTGTGAAAACAGCGACTGGGGAAATGCAGTTCGGCGGCGTTATTTATTCAGATTCGGCAGATAAAGCCACTCGTTTTATCTTGAATTGCAATCAAAAGAAGATTCCTTTAGTATTTATGCACGACGTAACGGGCTTCATGGTCGGTAGCCGTTCGGAACATGGCGGCATCATCAAAGACGGTGCTAAAATGGTGAATGTTGTCGCTAATTCTACCGTACCAAAGTTCACAATTGTTCTGGGCAATAGTTACGGAGCAGGTAATTATGCGATGTGCGGCAAGGCTTATGATCCTCGATTAATTGTGGCATGGCCCACTGCTAAAATAGCTGTTATGGGTGGAGCGCAAGCGGCTAAAGTATTGGTACAAATCCAAACATCGAGTATGAAAGCCAAAGGCGAAGCCGTGGATTCTGAAAAAGAACAAGCCCTTTATAACGAAATCAAAGGACGTTATGATAAACAGACGACCCCTCAGTATGCGGCAGCCCGATTGTGGGTAGATGCCATTATTCATCCTTTAGATACGCGTCAATGGATTTCGATGGGCATTGAAGCCGCTAATAATGCACCCGTTGAGAAGTTTAATGTGGGAGTGATTCAGACTTGATATGTATAAACAGGCGGCATTTTTATAAGACTAAACGTTAATGTAAGAACAACATTACAACAACATTTAACTTCTTTTGTTAAGAAAAATTAGAATTGAGTATTAATACAATTATTTTATTAGACTAAAAATTACCCGATATTTAAAGATTAAATCCTATTTCTTCACTTAATTAAAACTGAACTGTTATTTTTATCTATTAAAATTTACATTATTTCATTTTCAAACCAAAATCAAATTAGTATGAAAAAACATATTTTTACACTCATCATGTTCTTGAGCATAGTATCATTCGCTGTGGCTCAAAGAACAATCTCTGGAATGGTATCAAGTTCCGATGGAGAACCCTTAGTAGGAGCAAGCATTGTCGTTAAAGGTACAACTATTGGTACTTTGACAGATGTTGATGGCAAATTCTCTCTTGCTGTTCCTAAAGATGCCCAAACGCTGTTATTCAGCTTTGTGGGCTATCAATCCCAACAAGTGCCTTTGGGTACTTCTAATGAATTTAGTATAAAACTTACTACAGGACAATTGGATGAAATCGTTGTCACAGCTCAAGGGATTCGTAAAAACATGCGAGAAATTGGCTATTCCTACTCAAAAGTAAATAATGATGACATTACGGTGGGTCGTTCGCCACAATTGGCACAAGCCCTTTCGGGTAAAGTAACAGGCTTGGCTGTTTATAATGTCAATAATAGTGTTGACCCGGCAGTGAAAATCGTCTTACGGGGCTATCGATCATTAACAGGTAACAATGAAGCTTTAGTTGTTGTAGATGGTATGCAAACCACCTCTACCATTTTAGCTTTAATCAATCCTAATGATATTGAAAGTGTATCCATATTAAAAGGTGGACAAGCTGCAACGCTTTATGGTTCAGCGGGTATCAATGGTGCGGTGGTTATCACGACAAAAAAAGGTGAAAAAGGTAAAATTAAAGTGGGTTACTCTAATAGCACTAACTTTGAACAAATTAGCTTTTTGCCAGATTTTCAAGACCAATATGGTTCAGGTTCACAGTATTATCCGGAAGTTTTCGGTACTCCTGCTTATAATAGTGATTATTTAGCGCGGATGAAAGAAAACTGGAGACCTTATGAAAATCAACAATATGGCGATGCTTTTGATGGTTCTCAAAGAATTCAAGGTCGTGTGGTAGAAAGTGGTAATAAACTCGTTATACCATATTCTGCTATTCCAAATATCAGAAATAAAACGTTTGATACGGGTGTTTCCACTAACAATCAAGTCAATTTTCAAGGGGGTGATGAAACCAGTGCCTTTTATTTATCTGTTGAAAATCAAAAAGTTAAAGGTATTGTACCGCATGATAAGAGTGAAAGAACAGGTGTAAGAATGTCAGCTTCTAAGGAGTTTAATAAGTTGATGGCAGGCTTTTCTGCAAGTTACACACAAGCATCATACGACCGTACTTCCGGTGATTTTTATAGTGAAGTGTTGAATCAGCCAGCAAATCTTCCATTGAATACATTAAGGGATTGGAAAACAAATGAGTTCGCAAACCCAAATGGGTATTATAACGACTATTTGAACAACCCTTATTTTATAGCAGATAATCAGCGAAATAAGTATGGTGATGCCAATCTCTCCGGCAATTTTAACCTTATATATAAAGCATTGGATTGGGTGCAATTTACCAATAGATTGGGTGTCATGAACAACTCTCGTACGGGTAAAAGAACAGAAGGTAAATTTTTGTATTCTGACTATGCTAAAAAGGTAGCATTTATCCCTGAGCCATGGACTCATGCTGATGACTATCCTGGTATTTACAGAGCTATTTCAGATATACAAGGAAATGTTTTTGATTATTCAGGCACAGAGAATGTTGTCAATAACGAATTTCAAATACAATTCACTAAAGATTTTAGTAATATCACCAATAAGCTGATTTTGGGTAGCAGTGTGTATCAAAGAACAACAAAAGGCATTGGTATTGGCTCAAGTTCAATTGTTGTTCCTGAGGTTTATAATGTATTTAACCGACAAGGTGAATTAATAGGCGGCGAAGCCAATACTCAAGAACGTAAATTTGGTTATTATGCAGACTTAACAACTAATTATAAAAATTGGTTGATATTGAATGGTACTTTCCGATATGATGCAACGTCGAGGTTTTATAAACCGACACGCGATAGAAGCTCTTGGGCTTATCCATATTATGGTGCTGCAGTATCTTTTATTGTGACTGACGCAATACCTGCGTTAAAAAGTAATGTCTTGAATTATGCTAAATTACGCATAAACTATAATAAAAACGCCAACGATAATGTTCCTCTTTATGGCTTAGATCCAACTTTCAATAATGGCGCTAACTTCCCTTATGGTAATACAGTGGGTCTAACAGTTGGCAATACTCTTCCTGATGCTAACCTAAAGCCTGAAGTCGTTTATTCATCTGAAATTGGTGGCGAATTTTCATTATTTAATAACAGAATCACCTTAGACGCTTCGGTTTACAATCAATCCTCAAAAGGACAGGTTATAACGGTGAGAATTCCCAATACAACAGGTTTCTCTAACTTATTAATCAATGTGGGTGAAACTAAGAATTTTGGTTATGAAGCAGATTTGAAATACCTTATTGTAAGAAGTGCTAAATTCCGTTGGGATTTTGGTGTTCGATATTCTTTCAATGATAATAAGGTTGTTGATTTATACCCAGGTATCAATGAATTTCAATATGGTGGCTTTTCTTATGCCAATACCAACGTTATTAAAGGTCAAAGATTCCCAATGTTGAAAACAGACGGTTATCAATATGCACCTGAAGGCAATGGACGTGTATTAGTAAATGGTGCAACAGGCTATCCATTGAGACAAACCACTTTGTCCACAAGAGGCGGTACTCTTCCGCGCCATATTTTAGGCTTAGGTTCAAAAGTTAATATCGGTGATTTTGCCTTCAATTTTAACTTTGAATATCGAGGCGGTAATGTCATGTTCAGTGATTTAGGTCGTCAAATGACATTTACAGGTGCAGGTGGGTGGACATCCAACAGGGCACCCCATATTTATCCCAATTCATCTATCTTAAATGCTGATGGTAAAACATCTACAGAAAATACAACAGTGAATGTGCGTGAACCCGAATACGCTCTATGGGTTAATAACTACCGGTTGATTTCTGAAAATTTTGTTAATAGCGCATGGTTTATTAAGCTAAGAGATGTTAACTTGTCTTACTCAATACCTCAGAGTGTTATTGCAAAATCTAAAATTTTCTCTACTGCCAGTATTTCAATTTATGGTAGAAATTTATTAACTATCGTAGATAAATTAAATTACTATACAGATCCAGAGTTTAGTTTTATTGGTTCAGCTACAGCTATTACAGGTAATAATCTAGGCAACTTGGCTAACTCAAGCTCAAATAATGGCTTAGGTATTAACACCACCACTCAAACGCCACCTGTTCGTCAATACGGCGTGAATATTAACATCACTTTCTAATATCTAAATTTTTTAAAAATGAAATTCAAATCATATATCATTATAGCACTCCTTGCATTGACAGTGAGCTCATGTAAGGAATCCTTTTTGGATATTAATACAAATCCAAATGCGCTTCCTACGGCATCGCCCAACTTTGTGTTTACCAATGCACTGAATATCTCAGCTGCTAATATGGTTTCACCTAACGAAACAGGCTCTTATTGGTCAGGGCAATGGACACAATCAAATGGTTATATTCTTTCTACAACCATATTTTCCTATAATTTTACCAATGGTGATTTCAATTATTGGGATGGTTACTACGATAATTTGAATGATTATCAATATGTCATTGACAATGCAGATGCCAATGATCAAAAGTTCCTTAAAGGACCTGCAAAAGTGATGAAGGCTTTATTGTTTCAGCAGTTGGTTGATATGTATGGCAACGTGCCCTATTCAGATGCTCTAAAAGGCGTTAAGTCTTTGGCACCAAAATTTGATGATCAAAAAGCCATCTATGAAAACTTGATTACATCTTTAGATGAAGCTATTGTGGATATCAAAGCCAATGCTTTTGCAAGTGCTTTTACGGGTTCAGATATTGTCTTTAAAGGCAGTGCTACAAAATGGGCTAAGTTTGCCAACTCTCTAAAACTAAGGATTTTAATGCGCCAAGCAAGAGTTCCTGGAAGAGATGCTTACATCAAAACGGAAATAAATAAGATTGTTGCAGAGGGGTCTGGTTTTATTGTTGGTGAAGATGTTGGTTCAGGTGGTTCTGGTTTCTACCTCGCTTCAGCCGGTAAACTAAATCCGGTTTACGAGAGATGGGGGTATTCTGCTACAGGTGCTAAACAAGCTTTGAATAATTTCCCAAGATTGACCGAATTCTTAGTCAATACCTTAAAAGCATCCAATGATACTTTTCGTTTAAAAAGATTGGGCTATGCACCGGGTGGTGAAGGCTCAACAGCAGGTGTCAGTTCAAAAGCAGAGATAGCATCTAATTATATAGGTGTTCCTTTTGGTGCCAGTGCAGGATTCCTTCCATCCGCTGCGTCTGCTCTTGGACCAAGCCTTTTAATAAAAGGCGTTTTTGATAAACCTTATATTTTAATGACAGCTGCGGAAATACAGTTCAATTTAGCTGAAGCTAAAGAAAGATATGGCGCAGGTGTTAATTTACCAAGTGATGCCAAAACATATTTTGAAGCAGGTATTCAACAATCATACAGAACATTGGGTGCCAATGTAGCTAATGCCGCTGCATTCATTGGAAGTGGTATTGATAATTATGATTATGCAGCCTCTACCAATAAGTTAAAAGCCATCGCTATTCAAAAATGGTTGGCTTATGCTAATTTTACAGGCTTAGAGGCATGGGCTGAGTATAGAAAAACAGGTTTCCCTGTTACACCACAAAGTCCTCAAGTAACAGATGCTAAAAGACCTGTGAGGTTTTATTATCCTAATACTGAATCTGGCTCTAATGCTGCAAACGTCACTGCACAAGGTGTAATTGACGTATTTGCTACGAGACTGTTCTGGGATGTTGATTAATTTTCTTTAAGTTAAATATCAGAAAAGCCTTGCTAACTCTAATAGTTACGCAAGGCTTTTCTTTTTTCTTTCTACAAAATAAATAGTTACCGCTGATTTTATTCTAAATTTGTACATTTAGGCGACTTTTGATTTGAACTACA
>JAYTON010000722.1:0-3990 GCA_043747725.1 Saprospiraceae bacterium | reverse complement strand
GATGGCTCGTTTGGGTTGCGTCGGTTGCATACTCGATGGCGTGGAAGTGATGATTGACAGCAGCGATGGCAATTATGCCGAAAACGAAGGCGAAATCCTTTCGAGTGGGCTCAATACCATGATGGGCTACTACAATAAACCCGAAGAAACGGCGAAAGTCATCAAATATATAGACGGTAAACGCTGGCTTTGCACGGGCGATATTGGTAAATTTGAAGAGCAAAATGGCTTTAAATTTTTGAAAATAACAGACCGCAAAAAAGAATTGCTCAAGACTTCGGGCGGTAAATATGTAGCTCCTGCACCCATTGAAAACAAATTTCGCGAAGACTTTATGATAGAGCAAATCATGGTGGTCGGCGACAATCAAAAATTTGTTTCAGCGTTGATTGTTCCAGCAATTGATGCGCTCAAAGATTGGTGTCAACATCATGGCATTACTTGGACATACCTTTCAGAAATCATTGATAATCAAGAAGTTGTGAAAAAATATAGAGAAATTTTGGAAAAATATAATCCCAATTTCAGCCACGTCGAACAGGTAAAAGCCTTTCGCCTCATAGCCGATAATTGGGAACCAGTGAAAGCCGATGGTTCGGTTGGCGAGTTGACGCCGACCATGAAACTCAAGCGGCGCGTTATTTTGCAGAAATATAAAGGCGTGATTGATGAAATTTATAAATAAAAAAAATGACAGCCCCCTAACCCCCAACGGGGGAATTTCTGTAGAGAATACTAAATCGAGGTTAATTTTTTAAAAATGGCTTTAATAAAATCTGTAAATGGCATAGAACCGAAGTTCGGTCAAAACTGTTACTTGGCTGAAAATGCGACGGTTGTGGGCGACGTTGAGATGGGCGATGATTGCTCGGTTTGGTTCACAGCTGTTGTTCGAGGTGATGTCAATTCTATCCGAATGGGCAACAAAGTGAATGTGCAAGACGGTGCTGTTATTCATTGCACCTACAAATTATCGGTGACCACTATCGGCAACAACGTCTCAATTGGACATCGCGCATTGGTGCATGGGTGCACGATTCACGACAATGTGCTGGTTGGGATGGGCGCGATTGTGATGGATAATGCGGTGGTGGAGTCCAATGTATTGATAGCAGCGGGCGCGGTGGTGCTTGAAAATAGCCACCTTGAATCGGGTTTTATCTACGCAGGCGTGCCGGCGAAAAAAGTGAAACCCCTCAGTATAGAAGCCTTTCAGCACAATATTGAGCGCATTGCTAACAATTATGTGATGTATGCGGACTGGTTTAAATAATTGCTTCATAAGTTTGTAAATCAATTGATTACACAATTAAAAAATATTTTATACATGAAAAAAATGCTCTTTTTATTTTTAACAATCGCAGCGACTACCGCTTTTTCGCAATCAGGCTTGAAAGACAATACTTGGAAAACGCTTTCCAAAATCACTTTCAAAAAAGAATACGATGAAACGCTAGGCATGAAGATAGACATTCCCGTTTTCGGCACCGAAATCAAAGCCTTATCGGGTAAAGAGGTGACGGTGAAAGGCTATATCATCCCAACGGACGGTTACAAAAACCAAAAGGAATTTGTCTTTTCAGCATTCCCCTACAATATGTGCTTTTTTTGCGGTGGTGCTGGACCTGAAACCGTGATGGAAGTGAATTCAAAAATACCCATCGTTTATACCTCCGAACCCGTTTATTTGAAAGGCATTTTGAGACTCAATGGCTCGGATGTTAATCGGCTGATTTATACTTTGGATAAGGCTGAGAAATTATAGAAATTAGTACGTAATTAGCGTTTTAACTTTCAGCAAGTTTTAAACTTTCAGCAAGTTTTCTAATAAAAAAAGCGAATCTATGACAGATTCGCTTTTATAATATAACGTAAAACAATGAAAATAAATTACTTACGCTACGACTACTGAATTCTCAACACCAAATGGAGACGCTACATATTTAGGTGCATCCCAAGCGTTAGTCCAAACTTCGCCGTTGAGAAGGAAACGATATTGGTATTCTTTACCCGCCTCAAGCTCTACCGTTGTGCCGAATGAACCGTCTTTTTGTTTTTTCAATGCAATACCTTCGTCGGTACTCCAATTGTTAAAATCACCGACTGCAATCACAGATTTAGCCGTTGCAACAGCTTCCTTTGGAAGGCTTAATGTTACTTTAGTCGTTGATTTTGAAGCAGTTGCTTTTTTAGCAGTTGCTTTGGGTGCTGTTTCAGCGATAGGAGCCGTTTCGGCTTTGGGTGCTGCGGATTTTTTAGTTGCCATTTTCTTGAAATTAATTGATAAATGAATAAATTTTGATGAATTTCATTTTAAAAACGCAATGCGGTTTAAAACCGCTTTACGATAATATAATTAAACAATCGGGTGTATCTTAATATATAAAGTTGGTTTTGTTTGTTTCTTTTGAAAACTAACGATTTAGAGACTGACTTAGTGTAAAAAAGACACTATATTTTTTGAAAAATAATTTAATCCTTTACAAAAAATAATTACATAAAAAGCGTTGATAATCAATGTTTTAGAATAAAAAATATCACCTTAAAATTTAGGCAAAATCTTTATTTAAAAAATTCAACTAAAGCAAAATATAATTTTGATTCAAAAAATTTAAATTTTAAAAAAAAATCACTTAAATCTGACTTATGATTTTTCCAAATTTGCAAATTAGCCCAATTTTTTAATCTAACTTTGTCCCTCAAAAAATAAGCCAATCTATTAAATATTTTCCTAAAATGAAAATTAATTTTAATTTACAAGTCCTTGATTTTCAAAAAGTTAATGGCTTAATACCTGCTATTATTCAAGATACCACTACTTCCAAAGTGTTGATGTTGGGATATATGAACGAAGAAGCGCTTTTGAAGACTTGTACTGAGGGGGTCGTGACGTTTTTCTCTCGCTCTAAAAATCGATTATGGACTAAGGGAGAAACCTCCCAAAATTTCCTCCATGTCGTGAGTATCCAAGAAGATTGTGATGCCGATACGCTGCTGATAAAAGTGAAACCGGATGGACCCACCTGTCACACAGGGGCGGATACGTGCTGGAATGAAAAAAATATTGACAGTGATTTCTTAAAATATCTTGAAAAAATTATCCAACAACGTAAACTTGAAGACCCCTCAGTATCAACGAGTTATACCAATTCTTTATTTCAAAAAGGCATCAATAAAGTGGCTCAAAAAGTGGGTGAAGAAGCCATCGAATTGGTCATAGAAGCCAAAGACGACAACCGCGATTTGTTCCTCAATGAAGCCGCCGATTTGATGTACCATTATATCGTGTTACTGGCGGCAAAGAATTTTGAACTGGAAGATGTGTTGAATATTTTAAGACAAAGAAATATGTAATCACCTAATTCATTGATAATCAATGCTTTTTGAAAACTCACTCGCCTACGCCCGCGCGCTCGACGCGCAAGACCCTCTGAAAAACTTTCGGGATGAATTTCATTGCCCAATGCATAATGGTGAACGCGCCATTTATTTCTGCGGCAATTCGCTCGGCTTGCAACCGAAAGCAACTGAAATAGCCATACAATACGAACTGGATTACTGGAAAAAATATGGCGTGGAAGGTTGGTTTGCAGGAGAAACGCCCTGGTTGAGTTACCATAAAAACATGTCAGAATTGGCTGCGCCTATTGTGGGTGCCAAACCCGAAGAGGTGATTATTATGAATACTTTGACCGTTAATTTGCATTTAATGATGGTCTCTTTTTATCGCCCCACGGCAAAGCGTTTTAAAATATTGATGGAGGGCGGTGCTTTTCCAAGCGACCAATATGCTATCGAAACTCAAGTCCGTTTTCATGGATTCGACCCCTCAGTTGCCATTGTTGAATTAATGCCCAGAGAAGGTGAAGACTGTTTAAGAACAGAAGATATTTTGCAAACTATTGAAAATGAAGGTGATACGCTTGCATTAATTTTATTAGGTGGCATTAATTATTACACAGGGCAGTTTTATGATATTGAAAAAATTAC
>JAYTON010000721.1:0-6651 GCA_043747725.1 Saprospiraceae bacterium | reverse complement strand
TGAATTGAACGGCAATGATGTATCAAAAAGTACCCTCTTTTATTCTACTAAACAAGGTGATACATGGTCACCTTCAAATGAGGTGAAAGGTATTAATGGCAATTATATGGTGAAACACCCTTGTATCGGCGAGTTGTATGAAAAAGAAGTATTGTTTTTCTCTGCTAATATGGAGGGCAGTAAAGGCGGATTTGATATTTATTATGCTACTAAAAACGATGATGGCTCTTTTGGTACGCCTATTAATTTGGGCAACGTTGTCAATACCATAGGTGACGAAGAAACACCTTATTATAAAGAAGGTAAATTGTATTTTAGCTCAACAGGGCATCCTGGCTTAGGTGGTTTTGATATTTTTTCAACGGTTTGGAATGGTACTGCTTGGTCAACACCTGAAAACTTAGGTAAAGGCATCAATTCCTCTACCAACGACCGCTATTTCAATATGGACTCTGACGGCAGCATTTATTTACTGTCAAACCGTCCGGGCGGACGCTCGTTGAAAAGCAAAACATGCTGTGAAGATATTTATATTTTGAAAAAAGAACCGCTCAAGGTGAATCTGATTGTCACGACTACCAATGATAAAAGCAAACCACTCGCTGGTTTGAATTATAGTTTTATGGAAATTGCAGGTGGTAAGCCAAGTGCACCTGATGCCCAAACTGCAGATTCTTATCGCACTGATTTATTGCCTAAAAAAGCCTATATGATTATCACAGCGAAAGCAGGTTATTACAGCGATACTACTCAGTTTAATACGATGGATGTGAAGGAAAATACAACCATTAATAAGAAAATTGTGTTAAAACCTTTGCCGACTATTTCAGCGTCGTTGGTAGCTAAAACGATGGTGGGCGATAAACCCCTCAGTAATGTAAACTATCAATTGGTTGAATTGGCAAGCAAAAAGACAGATGTTAAAACGTCTTTGGATGTTTACTCAAGTGCTTTGACGCTCAATAAACAGTATATGATTATTGCTTCTAAAGGCGGTTACACGTCTGATACGATTAAATTTAATACAAATGACATAAAAGAAACCACGGAAATAGAAAAAGTATTAAATTTGAAGCCGAAAGTCATAACTGTTAAACGAAACGAACGGATTAAGCTCGAAAATATCTATTATAAATTAGATAAATTCGCTGCCAATGATGTAGATATGGAAAATTGGGATTTAGCGCGTCAATCATTGGATTTTCTTTACAATATTATGGTGAAATATCCTGACATGGTTATTGAACTCAGCTCTCATACGGATTCACGCGGTTCTGATAAATACAATTTGGAACTGTCTCAGAAGCGGGCAGTAGAAGCGGAGAAATATTTGAATGCCAAAGGGATTGAAAAATCCCGCATCGTCGCCAAAGGTTATGGAGAAACACGCCTCATCAATGAATGTAAAAACGGCGTGAAATGTACAGAAGAACAACACCTCCAAAACCGACGAACTGAATTTAGAATACTTTCGGGTCCCACGACCATCGAAATAACGGAGCAGCAATCTGCGACAAACAACTAATGTTATGTTATGGAAAACGGGAACGCCTCAAAACGTTCCCGTAACTTTTTAACAAATAAAAACTAAAGAATGAAATTTACAGAGTACGCCTACAAAAGACCTAACTTAAAACGCGTCACGACTAATTTTCAAAAACTCATCAATGACTTCAGCATCGCCACAACTTTTGAAGATGCTGAAACAGCGGTCACTAAAATAAACCGCATTCGCCGTGATTTTACTTCAATGGCATCTATCGGTCAAATTCGACACACCATCAATACCCTCGATGCCCATTACGATGTTGAAAATCAGTTCTACGATGAAAATTCGCCTGTCTTTGAAGCCTTAGTAATGGAATTTTATCAAAAACTTATTGTTTCTCCTTACCGCCTTCAATTGGAAGAAAAATGGGGCAAGCAACTGTTTACCATTGCAGAGTTAGGCATAAAAACATTTCAACCCAGCATTCTTACCCTTTTGCAAGAAGAAAATAAACTGGCAAGCGAATATGTAAAAATAAAAGCAGGTGCGCAAATTGACTTTCAAGGGCAGACCTATAATCTCTCATCCATAGCCCCTTTCGAGACAGATTCTAATCGCTCGACCCGACAAGCAGCCGTTGAAGCCAAATGGCAATTCTTTGCGGATAATGCAACCGCCGTAGAAAAAATATTTGATGATTTAGTGAAGATAAGACATAAGATTGCTTTGGAATTGGGCTATAAAAACTTTGTAGAATTGGGCTATGCGCGTATGTTGCGCTCTGACTACAATGCTGAGAAGGTCGCCAATTTCAGAAAGCAAGTTAAAGATTTTATTGTACCCATCGCAGGGCGTTTGTATGAGCGTCAACGCAAGCGTTTGGGCATTGACAAATTGTATTTTTATGATGAAGATTACCGCTTCAAGTCAGGCAATGCCAAACCGAAAGGCTCACCCGATGATATACTGAGGGGTGCCGATAAAATGTACGCTGAACTTTCAAAAGATACGGATAAGTTTTTCCGCTTTATGCGCGACAACGACCTTATGGATTTGGTAGCAAAAGATGGCAAAGCGACGGGTGGCTACTGCACATTCGTTGGAAAATACGGTGCGCCCTATATTTTCTCCAATTTCAATGGTACAAGCGGCGATATTGATGTCTTGACGCACGAAGCAGGTCATGCTTTTCAGGTTTATTCAAGCAGAGATGCGGGTATTTTTGAATACCATTGGCCCACTTACGAAGCCTGCGAAATCCACTCAATGAGCATGGAGTTTTTCACTTGGCCCTGGATGAAATTATTCTTTGCAGAAGATACTGAAAAATACCATTTCGCACATTTGACTGCCGCCTTACAGTTCTTACCGTACGGCGTAGCGGTGGATGAATTTCAGCATTTCGTTTATGAAAATCCAGAAGTGACCCCCTCAGTACGAAATGCTAAATGGCGTGAAATAGAGCAGAAATACTTGCCGCATCGCAATTATAATGGCAACCCATTCCTTGAAGGCGGAGCATTTTGGCAGAAGCAAGGGCATATTTTCAGCACCCCTTTTTATTATATTGATTATACTTTGGCTCAAATATGCGCTTTTCAATTTTGGAAAAAAGATAGAGAAGACCATAAAAATGCTTGGAAAGATTACGTCCGCCTTTGCAAAGCCGGAGGCAGCCAATCTTTTCTCAATCTTGTAAAATTAGCCAACCTGCGTTCGCCTTTCGATGATGGGTGCGTGGAGTCAGTAGTCGGTGAAATCACTAAATGGTTGGATAGCGTAGATGATAGCCAGTTTTGATGAAAGTAAAAAAATCAATAAAATCAGTCGCATCAGAAAAATCAGTGTTCCATCGCACTACAAACGGCAATTATAAGTTAAAATATTAAATCAACCCTTTCGTTTAAGAATCGTTTAATTCAAATTTTAAAATAAAAAAGCAAGAGATATGAAAAGCAAGTTATTTAAATGTTTAATCGCTCTGATGTTGATGATGCCCTTCGGTTTGATGGCTCAAAGTGGTTCAACTGCCAAGACAACAACAACTAAAAAAGCAACCACCACTAAGAAACCCGTTAAAAAGAAAGCAACTTCAATGGCTTCTAAATCCACTAAAGCTGCTACCCCAGCTGCCGCCGCTGAAAAAATGCCCGTGATGACATTCGCTACTAAATTCACGAATTTCGGTAAGGTCAAAACAGGCGAGATGCCCACCATGACTTACGAATTCACGAACACTGGCAATATGCCGTTGGACATTGAAATATGCACAGGCTGCGAATGTACAGAGATTGATTGGACGCGCACCACTGTTGAGCCAGGTCAAAAAGGTTTCGTCAAAGCTGTTTTCAATACAGTAAAAGCAGAACAGGAAGACCATAAAAAGCAATTAACAAAATATGTCGATATTATTTTGAAACAGTCGCATCCTAAAAGCGGCTATCCACTTGTTGAGTCTGTTAAATTCGATGTGTTTATTGTTGATTAAAATTGAATGATAATATTTTTTATTAAATACTGAGGGGTGTAATAACGCCTTTCATAAACAGATATAAAAAAGGGCTGCAAGTTTTTAATAACTTTGCAGCTCTTTTTTAATGTGAATTCATATGATTTATATCAAACATAATCTCACTGATACCATCGTCGCCCTTGCTACGCCGCCCGGCATTGGCGCAATAGGTGTCATCCGCCTATCAGGAACTGAAGCCATTAATATAGCAGACGTTGTTTTTCATGGTAAAAAACTCGCTAAACAAGCAACTCATACCGCCCACTTTGGTACTATTAGAGACGAAAACGGGAAAATAGTGGATGAAGTGCTGGCAACGGTTTTCGTCGCACCCAAATCTTATACAAGGGAAAATACCGTTGAAATTTCTTGTCACGGTTCACCTTATATTCATCAACAAATTATTCAACTCCTCACACGCAAGGGTGCACGCTTGGCACAGCCAGGCGAGTTCACCCTACGCGCCTTCATGAACGGTCAACTCGACCTCAGCCAAGCGGAAGCCGTTGCCGATTTAATTGCTTCAACGAGTGAGGCGGCGCACGATATGGCGATGCAACAACTGAGGGGGGGCATATCGGATGAAATAAAAAAACTCCGACAAGAACTCATCAACTTTGCCAGCCTCATTGAATTAGAATTGGACTTCGGCGAAGAAGATGTGGAGTTTGCTAACAGAGAGGAGTTGAAAGTCTTGATTACTAAACTTCAAAAATATATTGAGAACCTATCCGATTCTTTTGCACTCGGCAATGCTATTAAAAACGGTGTAGCAACTGTCATTGCAGGGCGACCCAATGCGGGAAAATCTACGCTTTTGAACGCCTTACTGAATGAAGATAGAGCCATCGTTTCAGAAATAGCTGGCACCACGCGCGATACCATCGAAGAAATATTGAACATCAAAGGCATTGAATTTAGGTTGATAGATACCGCAGGGATTCGAGAAGCCACCGACCAAATAGAAGCGATGGGCGTCATGAAAACGATGGAGAAAGTAGAGACCTCCGCTATTCTCATCTATCTTTTTGATGTGGTAGAAATGAAAATACCAGAGGTGCTGTCCGATTTAGCGAAGCTGTATCGGGAGGGCATGAAGCTCTTGGTGGTGTGCAATAAAATGGACAAAAGCCCCTATTTTCAACCTGAATGGTTAACCAATCCAACGGATAAAACAATCCCTAAATTTTATTTTTATGAAAATTGGGACTCCATTGATCCTGACATGACCCCCTCAGTAAATTACGAATTTTTACCTCAAGCCGACCAAATCATCACCCTTTCTGCTAAAGAAGGCATGAATGTGCCTTATTTGAAAGAAAAACTATTCAGTTTGGTAGCGGATGGTGAAGTAGGTTTAGAAAGTACCGTCGTCTCCAATGCTCGACATTATGAAGCTTTGCAAAAAAGCTATGAAAGTCTTGACTCTGTACTGAGGGGTATGAGCGAAGGCGTCACCACAGATTTTATAGCGATGGATATTCGCCGAGCCTTGCACCATTTGGGGGAAATAACAGGTGATATATCTTCGGATGATTTATTGGATAATATTTTTAGTAAGTTTTGCATTGGGAAGTAGGCATCCAATTGTCAACACATAGAGTAATAAAATTTGTCAACTCGTATAATTCGGGGTACAATACATGCAATACGCTTCCTATCAGAAACGATATTAATAAAAACGAAAAGTGGAGAGTGATTCAATCACACCTCCACTTTTTCCCGAAGAGATTCCTTCGGAACACTTTTCACTATTACCTTTTCACTCAATCAAGACACCATCACTTCCACAGGCGAAGTAAAATCGCTCGTCATGGAGTCAGAACCAATAGATTTACTGCGAAACACTAATTTGGTGCCGAACGGATAAGTCAGTTCCATTTTTTCTCTGTCGCAATACATGCCGTTTTGCCAAACGCCATCATTTTGCTGTACCTCAAAAGCAGTAGTCACAGCGTGTCGAGCTTTTTTCCATGACACAATAATCACGCCCCGACGCTTATCATTGTAAGCCTCCAAATTAGTGGGTGGATTAACGTAAATCACATCTTTGGCACGCTCGGGTGCTTTGCAAAGTGTAAAGCCGGCATCTTCTTTCAACTTGTCTTGCTCATTTTTGGGCCATTCGGCATCCATTAATTTAGCCATGCGGATTAAGGCAATGTACAAGTCACTTTGAGCGACGTTTTTAGCATCAATAGCTTCCGTTGCCCAACTTTTACTTTTGACAAGGGCTTTTTGAAAGATTGCAGTGTTTTAACAGGCAATAGCATGTTTATAAAATCTACAATAGTTAATTAATTGAGTCCAAATGCCCTACATTTTATTTAAATAATGTCACAATTCAAAATTAGAAGCTGAACGACTAAATTATGGTTACATTTGTTATAAAAGAGCAACAAATGATTGATAAAGAATTTGAACTATGTTATGTACAAGTTCATAAAAAGCGAGATAGTGAAGGGAAAATAGAAGAAATTTCAACCCGAATTGTTTTAGGGGATGAACTAAAATCTTCAATATTTTTCATAATGCTTGTAGGTGTAAGACCGTCAACACAGATTTCGTTGAAAGTCGCAATGGCAAATATCGAAAAGATAATGCCCGACTTATCCGAAGAACTTGGTGTCATACTAAAAAAGCTGTTTTT
>JAYTON010000720.1:0-2973 GCA_043747725.1 Saprospiraceae bacterium | reverse complement strand
TTAGATTTCATTTTTTTATGTTTTTGATTGACTTAAAAATGTACGATTAAGACTTCAATTTCAAAGGTAAATGATTTTAATTAAATTTGTAAAAAATGGTTTAGAGTTATTATCCTCCCGATTGACTCATGAAATAAAACAATTACTGCGGGGGTAAAATATTTTTACTTATATTGTCAGTTCAATTTTATCAATATAATCATAAATAAAAAATGAAAAAAATAGTCTTCGCAGTAATCGCTCTATTGGCAATTTTAAGCCAGCAAACTTTTGCACAGGCAAAAGCTAAAAATAGTGTAAAACCTTTCACCACAGAAGGCAAAACGATAGCCGTTTATTCGACTGCCGATAGTTCAAATTTGAGGTTATCATTGACCGATAATGTAAAATTTAGAGACCTTGCTCAACCCAATGAAGGTCAGGTATGTGTCTTTGTTGACCCAACTAAAACCTTTCAAACCTTCATGGGTATTGGGGCTGCTTTAACCGATGCCAGTGCTGAAATCTTTGCAAAATTATCTAAAGACAAGCAAAAAGCTTTTTTAGATGCGTATTATGATGTCAATAAAGGTATTGGTTACACACTCGCTCGAACGAATATTCACAGTTGTGATTTTAGCAGCGACAGCTACACCTATATTACTGAGGGGGATAAAGATTTGAAATCTTTTAACATCAACCATGATAGACAATTTCGCATTCCTTTTATAAAACAAGCGATTGCAGCAGCAGGTGGCAAGTTAACCATGTATGTCAGTCCTTGGAGTCCGCCAGCTTTTATGAAAAGCAATAATAGCCTGTTGCAAGGTGGTAAATTGAAACCCGAATTTGCTCAAAGTTGGGCAAATTACTATGTCAAATTCATAAAAGCCTACGAAAAAGAAGGTATTCCGATTTGGGGCTTAACCATTCAAAACGAGCCAATGGCAACCCAACGGTGGGAATCGTGCATTTATTCAGCCGAAGATGAACGCGATTTTTTGAAGAAATATCTTGGTCCAACTATGAAAAAAGAAGGATTGGAGAATAAAAAAATCATCGTTTGGGATCACAATCGGGATTTGATGAATCAACGCGCCAATACTATTTTTAGCGATCCCGAAGCGTCAAAATATGCTTGGG
Source organism: Saprospiraceae bacterium (assembly GCA_043747725.1). Lineage (GTDB taxonomy): Bacteria > Bacteroidota > Bacteroidia > Chitinophagales > Saprospiraceae > JAAFJT01. The sequence continues at coordinate 1,851 of JAYTON010000720.1, read as the reverse complement.
GCATGGGCTTTCACTGGTACGAACCGTGGAGTGGTGGCTTACCAATGTTTGAAAATGTTGGGTTGGTTAATAAGGCTTATCCCGATAAAAAATTGCTTTTTACTGAGGGGTGTGTTGAAAGTTTTGACGCTAAAAAATACCAGTTATGGGCAAATGGCGAACGCTACGGACGCTCTATGATTAATGATTTCAACAATGGTACAGTGGGTTGGACAGATTGGAACATTTTGTTAGATGAGACAGGCGGACCCAATCACGTTGGCAATTTTTGTTTCGCACCCATTCATGCAGATACTAAAACAGGTGAATTAATTTTCACCCCGTCTTATTACTATATCGGGCATTTTTCAAAATTCATCCGCTTGGGTGCAAAGAGGGTTATCAGTGCCGCCAGCCGCAGTGCTTTATTGACGACTTCTTTTATCAATACCAATGACAAATTAGTGGTAATTGTGATGAATCAAAGTAATCAAAAAGTGTTGTATAATTTATGTATTGGCACTAAGGCGGCGGAAGTCACCATTTTACCCCATGCAATTCAGACGTTGGTTTTGTAAATCAACATTAAAAAGCCTACCCTTTTTTTGATTGTTTCAATAAATCTTGAAACGCGGGTTGTATATTATGGAAAGTCGTTTCTTCCAAAATAGCATCGCCGTACCAGATGCGTTCAAAAATAGAAGTGGCTTCGAGGAAGGGTTCTAAGAGTCGATGAGTGCGCATTTCTCTAAGGTATGCATGGTTGGTTTTATCTTTTTTCCATTGAATAGCCCCTGAAATGTTCAATTCTTTGATGGTAGCGAGGTAGTATAAGCGAATTGCTAAAGCAAATTGTTTTTGAGCAATGGCCTGTCTAATGAGTGGGTCGAGTTCAACGTTGTTTAAATTTTCTTCTATTCGTTCCAAATCGATTTGTACTGAGGGGGCAAATACTCGACGACTTTGGCGACCAAATATATTGCCTTCGCCGACAAATTTTAATATCAAAAATGCCAGTATGCCGACAGCCACAATAATGAAAAACCATTTGAAAAAAATCACCAAACCTGAATTAAGCAGAGGGCTAATGGTAGTCTTCTTTTTATTATTAGCCTCCGATTTCTTCTCTTGCTCCTCTTTTTCTATGGTGTAATCCAAGCCCGATGTTGCCTTTTTCCAATCGTTTTTATCAAACTCTTTTTGTTGAATATCCTCTTTATAATATTGTTTGGTGGCTTCTTGATATGCCACTTTTTGAGGTATTTTAGGCGCATCTTCTTGGATTTGATTGACTTTAGTGCCGCTTTTTGGTATATTTTCGAGATAACTTGTATCTATAGCAGGTATTCTATTCTGAGAGAACCCCTCAGTATGAGCAGCCAAAAAGAGCCAAATGATGACAAAAAGTACGCGCATGATTTTATATTTTAAATCTAAATATCTCAATATCACTTCAAACAAGCCTTAACAAAATCAATAAACAATGGATGTGGATTTTCAACCGTACTTTTCAATTCAGGATGAAACTGAACCCCAACAAACCACGGATGATCCACGATTTCAATAATCTCCACCAAGCCCGAATCTGGATTAATACCCGTAGCCACCATGCCCGCCGCTTCAATTTGCTTCAAATAAGCATTATTAAACTCCCAACGGTGGCGATGTCGTTCTTGAATGGTAGTCGCTTGATAGGCATTATAAGCTTTTGTTTCTGTTTTAATTTGGCATGTATAGGCACCCAAACGCATAGTGCCACCTTTTGCAGAAATCGTTTTTTGTTCAGCCATCAAGTCAATCACAGGATTGGTAGTGTCATGATTTACTTCTGTAGAGGCAGCATCAGCAATTCCTAAAACATTGCGTGAAAAC
>JAYTON010000719.1:0-3029 GCA_043747725.1 Saprospiraceae bacterium | reverse complement strand
TAGACCCTAGGCAACGCGCCATGCTGGCAGAAATGGGCGTGCGCGTGTGGCTGCCAAGCGACGCGCTGCCCCGCCCATCTGCCGCGCCGCTGCCAGAGGCCAAGCTGGATGGGGCTTCCCAGCCTGAAGTGAGCGCCGTGCCAGTACCTGTGAGGCGCGAGCCGCCGCTGCGTCTGCCCGTGCTTATAAGCGTGTTCATGCTGATGTTGCACATAAAAAAACCAGATGGCAATGATACCAAAGAATACAATAATCGGCACTTGAATTTTAAAAAACGTCTTTGCACCAAATATCAAAATGAGTGCCGTATAGAAAAGGATAACCGCCAAATTGCTCATAATCAATGAGCGTTTAGCTAATTCAAAGCCTTTCTCTTTAATCATGGGCAAACGGTTGTGTATCAAAATATAGTACATCGAGCCGACGCCAAATAACACAATCGGCATCCGATAAACGCGATATTTGAACTTGCCCAAGGCAGACAATTTGCTAAACTCTTCGACTGTCAATAAGCCCAAATCGCCAATATCTCTAATCTCTTCTTCCAACTGACCATTGTGACCATGATGGAAATTATGCGATTTTGCCCAATATTTGTAGGGAATTAAGCTAAACAGACTACATACGAAGCCAATTGAGTTATTCAGTTTCCTTGAACTCAAAAAAGATTGATGACCGCAATCATGTTGAATAATAAATATACGGACGAGGAAAAAAGCATTGAGAAATGCCATGCCCAAAGTCAGAAAATAGGAAACCTCCAAGCTGAAATACATCAAAACCCAAAGACCGATGAAAGGCAAAAAGGAAGTAATCATCTGCGAAACCGCTAATTTCGGATTCGGCGTCTGATACTTCTTGACAATTTGTTGCCAATTTTGCATGATATATTGCAGGCTTTGACCGTTAGCGGAAGGTGGAATTGGAATACGATTCATTAATAAAAGGATAAAATTTAACGAATTGGAAAATGAATTTGATTTGAAACCGTAAAGATAGAATCTTTATGACGCATTTATATCTGTTTGGATGCAAAAAAAAGATAAACTGCTTGTATAAACAGTTAAGTGGGGGTTACAGTTCAACTGAGGGATTAAAGGGAGGTGTGTTTATTGAATTTAAAAACCTCAAATACTGAGGGGTATCTTGCTTAATGATTGTTTTAAATCAACTATTGTTTTACGATTTTTTTCAAGATATGACCTTTATCTGTTTGAATATCAACGAAGTATAAACCAGATGGAAGCTTTAGTAGATTATTAATTTGGATGGTTTTTGCAAAATCTTTTTGTTGATACACTACCTTACCCATTATGTCATACATGCAGATAGTACAAGCAATTTGTGCTTCATTATCTAAATGGATTTGAATATAGTCTGAAAAAGGATTGGGATAAACTAAGGCATCTTTTTTTGTTTCAAGTTTTCCATCAAGTTTAGTGATAGAAGATAATCCATAAATCAATGTTTTAACGCCTGAATCATTTCCGAAGTAAGTATATTGAGAAGCAATAAGTTTATTTTTAGAATTGGGTAAAGTGCTAATTGACACCTGTTCGCAATAAGGAATTCGTAATAATTCCTTAGCGTCTTCATTGACAATAACAATAGATCGAACATCTGCACTGTTAAAAGTACCATATATGAACTCTAATTTTTCATCATCCACTAACAAATCTTCTGAAACACTAATAATCTGTCGGAATTTTTCAGATACTAAAGGAAGATTAAATTTTTTCAATAAGACCAATTTGTCGGTGTATATTTCGACATTATCATCTTTTACTAAAACTAATTTATCATTCAGTTTACTTTTTACAGAGAAAACAGTCCAATCTGTAGTTATAGTTTTTTCTAATTGAAATTGTGGGATGCTATAAATGTATTTTGGACCTGTGAAATCAGTATTAAAATAGACTAAATGTTTTCCATAAATGGCAGCTCTTCCTTCTGTTTTAGGAAATAGAATAGTACCGTTTTCTTTGGCTATATGAAACATTGGTAAATAAGTCAAAGTAGGATGTCGAACAACATAATTATAAAGCACTTCTATACTATTGTCTGAGTCAAAAATAGCTTGTGAAGGTTCTGCTTCATGATAATAAATAGTATTGGGAGGCAAATCTAATAAAGGCATTTTCTTAATAAGCCCCTGTTGAGTGTTGAAAATACTGAAATTTCCATCTACTCCAGCGTGAAAAAAAACATCTCCTCCAAATTCTAACTCTTTATATTTTAAAAATCCTCCCCCAAAATTCACTCTATCTTCTCTTTTGGCTGTTTTTACATCAATTACTTTTGTAGAAGCACTCTCTTGACCACTTACTGCAAATTGTTCAAAAATTTTATCATTGTCTTTAATGTGTATATATTGAAATGATGTTTGCCTAAAGGTATTAAAAGAAGGCAGCATCGTATCGCCTTTTTCATTGACAATAGATAAGGTTGCCATATCATTTGCCAAATAAGTGCGATAGACAAAATCCATTAGCGTATCGTTTTTCATGTTTTCAGTAAAAAAATCGTTGGAAGGAGCAAAAGGGTGCTGGATTACACGTCGAAGAGAATAGTCTGAATTATAAATGTAAGATGTTTTGCCCGCTCTCTTAATATATTGGTCTTTGCCTTGATTATTTAAAAAACGATAGACATAAGCCGAGTCATAAGCTTGTTCTAATCCTATTTGTGCTTTAACATTGAAACAGATAAGAAGCAGAATAAAGTGTAATAGTATTTTCATTGTGAAGATTTAAAAGGGTGAATGAAAGGGTTGTTTCAAAATGCAATATTTTACATATAAACGTCAATGGTTAATTATCATGATTTTAGTTTATTCAAAAATACACTTATAAGTTGAGATAACCAAATCCTTAATTTTTTGTTAAACCAAAAAATAAATGCTCCAAAGTATTGTATAAACCCCAAACGATTTTTACATTTGCACCACAAATCAATTCTCTTCAAAAAGAATTGTTTTTATAAAGACGAGCGGAGAGACAGGCTCTATGAAACTCGGGCAACCAATCCTA
>JAYTON010000718.1:0-9256 GCA_043747725.1 Saprospiraceae bacterium | reverse complement strand
GGCGAAGAGCAACTTTGTAGGAAAATCAAAGGAGCTACTAAAAAAAAACAAAATAATCGGGTGGTAATTTTCAAAGTGTACATACATAACGATAGATTGAAAAATAGAAATTGTTATTTTAATAAATAGTTTTTTCACTTACGTAATAGATCCTAATTGGGATTTTATAAAACGCCATCAAATCTAAGACATTGTATCAAAATCAGAATATGAAAAATTCAGGCTAAATATTATTTTTTATAAAAAAAATGCACCCCCCTCAGTATAGCTTATAAAATTTTATACTTTTGTTAAAATCATTGAATTTAAACAACAAGAAAGCGAATTAATATGTCCAATCATTTCAGTCTTTTTACAGATTTCGATATAAGCCTTTTCAAATCGGGAAAACATTTTAAAACGTATGAAAAACTCGGTTCGCACATCACCAAGGACGGCGATACTGAGGGGGTCATGTTTTCAGTGTGGGCACCCAGCGCGCGCAAGGTATCGGTCATCGGTAATTTTAATTATTGGGATAAAATGACCCATCAGATGAATCCGCGTTGGGATGGTTCAGGGATTTGGGAAATTTTTATTCCGCAAGCTCAAAAAGGGGATACCTATAAATATTGTATTTGGTCGCCTGATGGTCGGATTCTTGAAAAAACCGACCCTTATGCGATGATGTGGGAAACACCTCCTAAAACAGCATCCGTCATTTGGGATTTAGATTATACGTGGGACGATGCCGAATGGCTTACCAATCGCCGTGAAAAAGCTGGTACGCCACAACCCATGACCGTATATGAAATCCATGCAGGTTCTTGGAAACGTAAAGGTTTTGAAGGCAATCGCTCTCTCACTTATCGTGAAATGGCGGAAGAACTCGTACCTTATATCGCTGAAATGGGCTTTACCCATATCGAGTTTATGCCTATTATGGAGCATCCTTACGAACCGTCTTGGGGTTATCAAACTTTAGGATATTTTGCTCCTTCAAGCCGATTTGGTACGCCGCAGGATTTTATGCACCTTGTCGAGGCTTTTCATAAAGCGGGTGTAGGGGTTATATTGGATTGGGTGCCTTCGCATTTTCCAATGGATGCACATGGTATTTATGATTTCGACGGTACGCATTTGTACGAACACGCTGACCCGCGCAAAGGCTATCACCCCGATTGGAAATCCGCTATTTTTAATTATAGCCGCAATGAAGTGCGGTGTTTTCTTATTTCAAGTGCCTTGTTTTGGATTGAAAAATTCCATGCAGATGGCATTAGGGTAGACGCTGTGGCTTCCATGCTGTATTTGGATTATAGCCGCAAAGATGGCGAGTGGATTCCAAACGAATTTGGTGGCAATCATAATCTCGAAGCTATTTCTTTTATTCGAGAAATGAATGAGCAGATTTACGGCAACTTCCCTGATGTAGTAACTATCGCAGAAGAATCAACAGCTTACACGGGCGTATCGCGCCCGACTTGGATGGGTGGCTTAGGCTTTGGTCAAAAATGGATGATGGGATGGATGCACGATACCCTAAATTATATGAAACGCCCACCCCTTTACCGCAAATGGCATCAAAATGAAATCACATTCAGCATTGTTTACGGTTTTACAGAAAATTTTATGTTACCCCTCAGTCACGACGAGGTGGTGTACGGCAAAAGCTCTATTCTCGGAAGAATGCCTGGCGATGAATGGCAACGCTTCGCTAACTTGCGGATGATGTATGGTTATATGTTTACGCATCCTGGTACGCGCCTGCTTTTTATGGGTTGCGAGTTTGGGCAAGGCGGTGAATGGAATTTTCAATTGCAACTCGATTGGTGGCTTTTAGATTCACCAATGCATCAAGGCGTAGTTGATTTAATGAAGGATTTGAATCATTTAAATAAAAATCAAAAAGCGATTTACGAAAAAGCCTTCAATACTGAGGGGTTCGAGTGGATTGCTTACGATGATGCACATAATAGCGTCATCTCATATTTGCGTAAAGGCGAAGAAGGTACGCCGCCGCTCCTTATCGTTTGTAATATGACTCCTCAAACACATCCGAAATACGAAATCGGCATACCTCACGCTGGGGAATGGGTGGAAATATTGAATACAGATAATAAAATATATGGCGGCAGCGGCATTCTCAACGGCGGTGTTTTAGTAACCACAGATGGTGAAAAACATGGCCGCGACCAAAGCCTCAGCTTGACACTCGCACCATTAGCCACGATGGTTTTTGAATTGACAAAAGAAATAAAAAAGGTGAAAAAAGCAGCTACAAAAACGCTTGGAGAAGAAACTCCTAAAAAAACAACGCGTAAAAAATAGTGAGAAAAAATAAAAAATAAGCCTATTTCTACTTTGGTGCTGTATCAACTGCTTATTTTAAGTACCGAAGTAGAAATAGTTTTTTAAACACAGAAAGCTATCATTCTATATCTATATAGTAGTCAAATAATTCTTTTGGGGATATTCAATGCTTGAGCAATTTGTAGTATTTGGCTCAAACTCGTATTTATAACGCCTCGTTCGATTCTACTAATCCGACTCAATTCCATATCAGCCCTATTCGCCAGTTTCTCTTTCGAATAGCCAAGTTTCTTTCTAACCGCCCGTAATTGATTACCAAAAGTTGCTATACCTAATATGTCCCTCGAATATTTTTTCACGAGGCAACATCTAAATTTTAAAGTGTTTATCGTTTGAAACCAAATAATGAGCATCGGCTGAAATGGCACAATCTACGAACTTATTGTCATCCTGAAAGAATATCTTGCCAAAGCCAATTGAAAGTAGAACGTGGTGACATATAGACAAGTAGAATATTGGTATCAACAACGATTTTCATGTTTTATGTCGTTGTTGAGTAGCTGTATAAGGTGTTCGCATGTGAGCATTCAGAAAGGTTTGCATAGTTTCATCTGTCTGCCCTTTTCCTCCCAAACTTTATCAGCTAATTCAGCCAATCGTTGAGCTTTAAAAGCTATTATCAGCCTTTTTAATATTTTCAAATCTTCTTCCGGCAGGTTTTCTGTCATTTTAAGCAACGAAACCTGTACCTCAGCCAGACACGCTAAAATATCAGCCTCTTCCAGAAAAGGATAATCCTATAGTATCTCTTGGTGAGACATACCACTTGCCAACAATTCGAGCATTTGAGTGACTGTAAATCGCATATTACGAATAGTCGGTTTGCCTTTACAGACATCAGGGTTGATAGTGATTCTTTCCATTTTATGTGTACTAATTTTACTGCATTATTAAAACGAAAATAGAACCTTTCTGTTGAATAACCAAATCTTTATTTTTATGACTGCTTATACTGAGGGGGTATCTCGATTCATTTTGAGATACCCCCTCAGTATTTTGCCTTTTTTCATGAAGAACTCATGCCAGTTGGGCAGTCAAAGCCAAATGGCATTATTGTCCTACGGGTTTCAACTTACTTTCTTCAATCTGTTTTTGAATATAAACTTTCAATTCTGCAAAAGTCATATTCTGAGTTTCAGAAGTGATTTTATCTCTTATTTCGCGCATCATTTTGACCGCGTCATAAGTTTTTTCTTTTTTAGTCATTTCCATAATTTATTAAATCTTTCGGACTTCTAATTTCTATCATTGAATAGCCTAATTTTAGGTTTACCGAATTATAGCCTTTTATTCTGTCCAAGTTTACAATATGTTTAAAATTCCAACTCGCTAAGACATCCACTTTATTAATGGTTGCCAAAGCGATATGTCGGCAATCAGTTAAACTTGTCATCCCTACCACTTTTTCAGTAATATAGGTATCAGCGAGCTGTACTGCTTCTTCGGTTAATTCTACTCTCGCAAATTTGTCTGCTGAATATTTGTAAAGCAATTTTCTGACTTGTTCGGGTGCATTAATTAGTTCAATATCAAGTAAATCAGAAACTACAAAAATAATTTCTCCTTTTTCAAGTCGTTTAAAGAATTGTTGCGTCACTTCTTTAAATTCCTCATCAAAATATCCTCCAACAACTGAGGTATCAATATAAATTTTTTGTTTCATTTCATTTAAAAATTCCTTTCAAAGATAAGTAATTTACTATTAATCTCAAAATGTAGGTAGTTATAAAATGACCTCTCAGTATTTCGCCTTTTTTCCGATGGAGCAAACACCTCATACGAGCAGGGGAGTGACGGCTCAAATATGTTTCATCAAACTGCGTACATGACAAAGGGGGTATCTCGATTCATTTTGAGATACCCCCTCAGTATTTCATGTTCTTTGCAGCGATATTTAATTGTTTTGTGTGGTCAGAGACCAAAAAATAGACACACGCAGTCAGAGGCTGCTGCGCTGCCTGTCCCGATTATTTCGGGAAGCAACCCCGTTTTTCAGGGGTAGATTTGTGGGTTAGTTTTAGGGAGTCTTCGGGCAAACGGGTGATAAGAAGAAAAAGCATATGTAATTCGGCATTTAGTTTTTATTGAGTTCATTCGCTATCATCTCAGCCTGTTTCAAAACTGTTTCTGTTGCCAACATTTGCATATCGGGCGGATAACCAAACTTTCTTAAAATCCTTTTTACAGCAACTTTCAATTTTGCTCTAACACTTTCTTTTATTGTCCAATCTATCGAAGCATTTTGTCTAATCGTTTCGGTCAAAACAATCGCTAATTCGCGCAGTTTATCTTTTTGCATCAATTCTCTTGCGCTATCGTTATCGGCAACGGCTGTATAAAAAGCATATTCAAAATCTGTCAAGCCCATTGCTTTGGGTTCTGTATCCATTTTGACGATACCTTTACTCATATTGATGAGTTCGTCCATTACTTCGGCGGCGGTAATGACTTTATTGTGGTAACGTTTGATGGCATCTTCAAGCATTTGCATTAATGACTTGCTTTGTACCAAATTCTTTTTTGAGCGAGATTTGATTTCGTCACTCAAAAGTTTCTTCAATACTTCTAATGCAACGTTTTTGTGGGGCATTCCTTTTAATTCCATCAAAAACTCTTCGGACAAAATAGATATATCGGGTTTCTTTATCCCTGCTGCATCGAATATATCAATCACTTGTTCCGACACTAAGGCTTTGTCTATGACTTGCCGAATCGTCGTTTCTATTTCTTCATCTGTTTTGCCCAAACCTGTGGCATCGAATTTAGCTAAACGGGCTTTGACAGCTTGAAAAAAAGAGATTTCATCTTTCGCATCCATGGCTTGGTCGTGTGGAATGGCTATGGCAAACGCACGAGACAAAGCGGTTACTTCATTGATATATCTTTTCTTCCCGTCTTCTAAACCTAAAACATGTTCTTCGGCGGCGAGTATCGTGGATAGTTTCTTAGACGTGTCCGCTTCAAAATAATCTTCGTAAGGAAAACCATAATACATTTGAGCAACAACTTCCAATTTCTCCAACATCAACTGAACGGCTTGTTCTTGGGCGATTGTTGGGTCGCCTTTGCCGCCTGCATCGGAATAAAAAGATAATGCTTTCTTCAAATCGGCTGCAATACCCAAATAATCTACAATCAAACCGCCAGGCTTGTCTTTATACACCCGATTTACTCGCGCAATGGCTTGCATAAGGTTATGCCCTTTCATCGGTTTGTCTATATATAAGGTGTGCATACTCGGCGCATCGAATCCTGTTAGCCACATATCCCTAACGATGACCAATTTTAGTTCATCATTTGGGTCTTTCATGCGTTCTGCTAATATGCGGCGTTGTTCTTTTGTCGTGTGATGTTTTGCAATCACTTCGCCATCAGAAGAGGCAGAAGTCATGACCACTTTTATCACGCCTTTTTTTAGTTCCTTGTTATACCATTCGGGTCTTATAGCGATAATAGCATTAAACAAATTGGCAGCTATCCGCCGACTCATCGTTACAATCATGCCTTTGCCTTCAAAGACTTCTTGGCGTTGTTCAAAATGCGTAACGATGTCCTTAGCAATATTATTTATCCTTTTTTCACTGCCGACTAAAGCCTCTAATTGTGTCCACTTAGCTTTGGCTTTTTGTGTCGTCGTCAAATCTTCTTGGTCGAGTTCGTCGTCTAATTCCTCTACCAAATGTTTGCCTTCTTCACTTAGATTGACTTTGGCTAAACGGCTTTCGTAATAAATCCGAACGGTTGCACCATCTTCTACGGCTTGGGCAATGTCGTAAATATCCACGTAATTGCCAAAAACAGCGGGTGTATTGACATCGGTATTTTCTATCGGTGTGCCTGTAAAACCTAAATATGTGGCATTTGGCAAAGCATCGCGCAAGTATTTTGCAAAACCATAAACGATTTTTTTACCAATTACATTTTTATCAGCGTCTTTGTCGTCAACTGTTTTGGCTTTGAAACCATATTGCGTTCTGTGGGCTTCGTCGGCAATGACAACGATGTTTTTTCTTTCCGAAAGCGTTTCATAAATATTGCCTTCTTCAGGCGAGAACTTCTGAATAGTTGTAAAAACCACACCGCCCGAAGCCACTTTCAATAAATCTTTCAAATGATTTCTGTCATTGGCTTGTATCGGTTCTTGTCGCAACAGTTGAACTGAAGCGGCGAAGGTATCAAACAATTGGTCGTCCAAATCATTGCGGTCTGTAATGACCAATATGGTTGGATTGTCCATCGCTAAAACAATTTTTCCTGTATAGAACACCATTGACAAAGATTTACCGCTGCCTTGTGTATGCCAAACGACACCGCCTTTTCTATCGCCTATTGGTTGAACTTTCACACCTTGCAATCCATAACTTTCTGGTGATTCTGCGAATTCATTTATAGGTGTTTCTTTTTCAACCACATAGCCCGATGCGCGTAATGTGGACTCTACGGCACGATTAACCGCATAATATTGATGATAAGCCGCTAATTTCTTTACCGTTGTTATGGTTGTAATGCCTGTTTGAGGGTCTTCTCTTTTTGTTTTTTCAAAAACAATAAAATGTCGAATCAAATCAATCAATGTTTCTTTGTTCAACATCCCATTTATCATCGTTTCTAATTGACTCACTAAATGCGAGGCTTCTGCAATGCCGTCTGCGGATTTCCAAGACATGAAACGACTATAACCTGCGGACAAAGAACCTGCTTTGGCTTCTAATCCATCAGAAACAATGACTAATCCATTGTAAGTAAAAAGACTCGGAATAATACTTTTATAGGTTTCTATTTGTCTAAAAGCGGATTGAATCGTCGCGTTTTCATCGGCAGCGTTTTTTAACTCAATGACCACAAGCGGTAAACCATTGACAAACAAAATAATATCGGGTCGTTTGTTGTTGCCATTCTCTACAATTGTAAATTGATTGGCAACAACAAACTCATTGTTTTCGGGATTTTTAAAATCTATCAGCCACACACGGTCTCCTCTGTCGTCACCGTCAATTCGTTTAGATACAGGAACCCCCTCAGTAAGAAAACGATGAAATGCTTCATTATTCGCTAACAATTCAGGCGAAGCAATGCGTTGTATCTCTTTTATCGCTTCATTTTGAGCATCTATCGGAATAGTGTAGTTGATACGCCTCACCGCTTTTTCTAAACGACCCCTCAGTATCACTTGCTCAAAACTGTTTCTCTCAGGCGTATCGGTATCGGGGGCGATGTTTGGAGCATAGAGATATTCGTACCCAAGTTTTTCCAATAAACCTATGGCAAAATCTTCGATTATTTGTTCTGTTATCCTGCTCATTCTTCTTCTTTTATATCAGATTCTTTAAAAGCATTATACTCATTCAAATATGCTTGCTTATCAACGTTGTATAAAATTTCACTTGCAGTGTATGAATAGTCCCCCATCTCAAACTCTCCAAAAGAATCATCCCAAAAATCGTTAAAGTCGTTTGCATTTATATATTCTAAGTCATTTTCTTCTTCTACTTCATCTTCGTTAATTACCCTTGGGTTTTCGCTTTCAAAAGCGCGGATTAAAAATGAAGAAACAATAACAATTGAATCAATAAGGAATTCTTTTGTGAGTATATCTACACTGTTATTTCTTTCTCTAAGTTCTTCTAAAGATTTGCCATGTGAAGTTACGCCTATTTCATTTCTTAAATCTCCTACTTTTTGCCCGATAGTTGCCAAAGATGAAGATATTTGAGTAACTAAACCATCATTTGGATAGCCTAATGCCGTAAAAGCGTTTTTTAAAACACCATTTATACTTGAAGTTGCACTTAAAGTCTGTCCTTTTGCTGTACATATTTCTTTTCCAATTGCTTCTAATAAGGCTTTGGCATTTTCTAATGAATGACTAAAATCAGAATCTATATGTGCCTCTATCCTGACAATGTAAATTGACAGATCTGACCAACGCCCATATTGTTCAATAACTTTCTTTAGTTTTTCCATTTATGATTCAACGTTAACTTTATTATCGGTGCGATGCACCCCGTAATTTTGTATTCACATATTTCTACAAATATTATGCGGCTCTGCCGCTTCATGACTCAAAGCGGCAGAGCCGCATAATATTTGTAGAAAACACCGTTAAACACATGCCCCAAAGGTGCAGAGCACCGTAAGTAATCATTCCCAACCTTTCCCCTCTTCAAAAAAATCGAACAAATATTCCTCTTTGTAATCTACTTCGTTCTTCTTTAACATTTCTAAATACTCTTCTCTAAATGTCTTTTTCTCATGATGCGCTTCTTGATTTAGAATGTATTGACAAACCGTATCCATTTGCGAACGGGAATGTGAAAAAGCACCATATCCTTTCTGCCATTCAAATTTGAATTTAGAGAATCGCTTTTCTTTAATCCATGCGTTACTTGACGTTTTAATATTTTCAACTAAATCGGGAATTGTCTGATTGACATTATACCCGATGAAAATGTGTATATGGTCTGGCATGGAGCCAATCGCTAACATTTTATGTTTATGATTTTCTACAATGCCCGTAATGTATTTTTCTAAATCATCTTTCCACGCTTTCTTAATAAGCGCCTCTCGGTTTTTCGGTGAAAAAACAAGATGGATGTACAATTGTGTGTAAGTATTCGCCATAGTAGTTGTTAGTTTCGGTGCTCTGCACCTTTGGTTAAAAATGTATTTTTATGCTACAAATATTGTGCGGCTCTGCCGCTTCTGATTAAGTAGGGATTCAAAGCGGCAGCGCCGCACAATATTCGTAGATTAATATTCAAGTAAATTCCTCAAGGTGCAGCGCACCATAATATTTGTAGAACGGTTCAATAAATCATCCCAAAGGTGCAGAGCACCCCAATATTTGTAGAACATTTCAATAAATCATCCCAAAGGTGCAGAGCACCACAATATTTGTAGAACA
>JAYTON010000717.1:0-1927 GCA_043747725.1 Saprospiraceae bacterium | reverse complement strand
ATAAAAATTATGATTTATCCATTTTGTGTGTTGGGCTGGCATTGTTTTAGGTGTTTTTGATACGTATGTAGTTCGCATACAATCTAAAACCCAATTTAAAAAAATGGGAAAGCTTATTGATTTATCGTTCAAGAAATTGCCACAAGCCGAGCTGGCGCAATTCGCCAACAACGTTATCAACTCAATGACGAAAGATGCTCAATTCATCACCCTCAAACCTTTTGTGGATGCCCTTAATGCAGATTATGACGCTTTTACAACAGCAGTCAGTAATGCCATCTATGGCGGCACGCTCTTAATTCGGGAAAAGAACCGCAAGATGGATGATTTGAAAGCTGAATTGGAAACGGTTGCCATTCAAGTTGAAGCCTTTGCGAATGAGAATGAAGACATCATCGAAGCAGCAGGTTATCAAGTGCGCGAAACGCCCAAACCGATTACTGTATTGACTGCTCCTTCGGGTTTGACAGTGCTCAATGTGTCGAATAAATCGGGTGCGGTCAAATTGTCTTGGAAGCCTACGCCGGGGGCGGTGAATTATGGCATCGAAAGATTGACTACAGGCGAAACGGCTTGGCAAAATGGGGATTATAGTACCAGTAGTTCGACTGTTATCACGGACTTGAAGCCGGGTAGCCAAATTACTTTCCATGTGCGGGCGATTGGCACGAAAGGCAAAAAGAGTGGTTGGTCACAAGAGGTGATTGTTTGGGTTTCGTGATAGTCGAATGACAAGCACCTAATAATGAAAACACAATTTTTAATCTGAAAACACGGCATCCCCTCAGTATCTGACTTGATACTGAGGGGTTTTTGTAAACATATATCGTACAAGCGGGTTTAAAAGAAAAATATAGAATCAAAATTTATTTTTTTAAAATAGTTGATAAAAAAACAATAAACCTTTATTTTACGGTCTTTAATATTTTAAAACAGGAATTAAGACATTGAAGCATTGTATCAACTTAAAAAATGAAAGAATGAAAAAGGAATTTGACATAACGGATTTTAGTTCGTCCTTATTCTGGGATGTAGATAAGACACAATTAAATTTTGAGAAACATCGCAGATTTATCATAGAACGGACATTGACTCATGGAATATTAGCCGATTGGTTTTTAATCAAATCCTACTACGGTATTATTGTCGATTATTTAATGTCAAATATTTTTTTCGCACATCCATGACACTATATTGCCTCGTTTATCTCGTAAATCTAAAGTAGGACTACTTTGTAAAGTCTCATAAAATGTCTTACTTTGCTCCTTGGTTGTCCCCCCTTTGGGGGTTAGGGGGCTTAACTTTGTAAAGTCTCATAAATGTCTTACTTTGCTTCGCTTAATGTGCTGATAATGCCATTTTGTTTCATTGTGAAAAACAAATTTAATGGTTTTTGCCCATGAAGCTTTTTTTTATAAGAAAGCCCTGTTAAGAGTTGGGAGTTATAGGTTGAACTCACAACTCTTTAGTACATTTCAAACTTCAAAAATTTACACTCAATAGCACCATTATACAATGTAATCCGCTTCGAAGGCTTCAAACCAATGGCTTTCACCGCTTCCAAATTGCCTGAGATAATCCACACTTCCCAACCTTTCCAATGCTTTTTCATGGCATCACCTATTTGTTTATAAAACGCTTGAGCATCTTCTAATTTCAATCGCTCATTATAAGGTGGGTTCATCATCAAAATACCGCCTTTGCCTTCCTCTATATTATTGCTTAAAGTAAAGAAATCTTTACGAGCCAGTTCGATTTTATCCGTCATAAAGGCGGCTTCTACATTGCGCTCGGATACGCGCCGAGCTTGAAAGTTTAAGTCCGAACCTTTTATAGAGTGTTGTAGATCAACCTTTTGTGCTTGAGTATTTTTTAACACATTTTCAAAAAGATCTTTGTCAAAATCTTTCCAATGTTTGAAACAGAA
>JAYTON010000716.1:0-8439 GCA_043747725.1 Saprospiraceae bacterium | reverse complement strand
AAATTGAACGAATTAGATTTTTACATTTTTTTGAAATTAATAAAAGTTTAAAGGGCTTTCCTATAAAAAACAGCAAGGCAGAAAAAACATCTAACTTTGGAGTTGCAAGACAAAAAAGAAGGTAAAAGCTCTACCTTGCGAAGACAAAAGCACGAATTTTATTCAGAACTTGAAGGCTTAGAGGGCTTAGATAATCGGGATAATCGAGGTAAAGGTCATGATTTAAGTATCATACTTTTAGTTTTGACTTTAGCTTTGTTAAGTAAACGAGAGGGTAATTTGTCAAGTATCCAAGGGTACATGAAGAATCATTATTTGAAAACATGTAAATTTATAGGTATTACGCCTTATAAACTTATAAAGTTGTGTCTGGTTCTCAACTACCGATAGTCTTGAGTGGGGTTAATCTAAGTGTATTTGAGACTCATATTTTTTTTCAATTTTTATGGCATTAAGCTATCAGATACAGAAAAACAATGGTTTTCAGGAGATGGTAAGGAATTACGAGGTTGGATAGAAACAGGCGATAAACGGGGTGAAGCGGTGGTACAAATAGTGGCTCATGAAACTTTTAGTTGGGCTTGAGAAATCGGAATAAATAAGTTGACGAAGAAAAAGATGAGTATGTGAAGTTTTGAGTTTATATCCATTTGTGTAAATTGTCATAGTGGTAGAGTATATATTTTAAAATAGTATGTAGGGTTTACTCACTTTACTTACGAAGTTTGAGCTGTTAAAGAGTCATATTAATGTTATAGAGTTAGTGCGAGAGAACGTATCTTAAGCCGTGCAGTGTATGAGTACGGAAGTGTTGAATACATGCAAAAAGCTTCCTGCTGATGACAAAAGACTTTTCCTTATCTTTAGATTAGTGAAATTATCAAAGTTCAAATTGCTTTTTCTCCTTTTTACTGAGGGGTAATGGGATAGTGGGGTGAAAAATCAACAATCAGCCGAGTTATGGGAATTATTTTCCCCGTTTTTTACTCTAATTGCATTTTTAAGTATATAAAAAGATGTGGTATAGCCTTTTTATAAATAGTAGTATTGCATGAGTGCAATATTGAAAAATCTTTATTCAAGCCTATTTCAAGCCATTGAACAATGTTTCAATGCTTTACGGCATTTTAAAATTTAAAATCAAAATATGTATCCTATGAAAAAAGTGATTTTTTTAATCAGTATTTTAGCCATTATCGCTTCATGCAAGCCGAATGCTAACAACGAAGCGGCAAAGGTGGCTGCTATAAAACAAGCAGTAACGGATTCAATCAAACAAGCGACTACAATCGCTGAACAAAAAAAGACGATTGAATCATTAAAAAAGGTTTCTGCTAAATCTGAGCCTTCTGTTAATAAGCAGGTGCCGGTTGTCGATCATCCTGTTGCAGTTGTAGAATATCCATCCAAAACGGAGGCGAAGGGGGTTTCAAAATCAAAGAAAAAAATGAACAATACAACTAAAGGTGCTATCATTGGCGCGAGTGCAGGAATTGTAACAGGTGTGCTTACCTCCAAAGATAAAGTTAAAGGTGGTATATTGGGTGGCGTTATTGGCGGAGCAGCGGGTGCTGGCACTGGTGCAGTGATTGATAAAAAGAAAAAAGATAAGGAAAAACAGCAATAATCGCTGTCTGAAACTTTAAAAAAAACATAAAAGCCGCTTCGTGATTTGCGAGGCGGCTTTTCGTATGGATAAGTAACTAAAATTTGCCTATATTTAAATTAGCTGATATTAGTCAATTCGGAAAAGTTGTGGTGTCCTATACGTAGCATGGGTATCAAACACTTATTGAAACATATTCTTTAAAGAGAGGGAACTGTCAAATGGCGATTGATGGTTACTTTTTGAAAAGAGGAAATTATTAATTATAGGGTGCTATTTTTTAAAAACAGTCAACTGTCAATTGGTTTATGACTGCTATTTTTTAAAAAGGGAGAACTATCAAACGGTATTTGGCTCCTATTTTTTAAAAACAGTCAACTGTTAATTGGTTTATGACTGCTATTTTTTGAAAAGAGAAAGCCGTCAAATAAAACTTGATGGCTATTTTTTGAAAAGAGAAAGCTGTCAAATAAAACTTGATAGCTATTTTTTAAAAAGTGATGGCTATTTTTTGAAAAGTGAAAGTGGTTTTTCAAAACATGAAAGCTATTTTTCGAAAATAGATGGCTATTCGGGCTTATATATTATCTAATTTGTTAACAGAAGGAAGCAGTTGTGGGAATTTGATTGTTTTCTACGATTTATGGCGATAATCGGCGGTTTTTGATGGATAGTGACAGGAAAGAGGAGGTTAAAGTGCCAGGCGTTGGTGTTGTATTTCAGTAGTTGGTCGTTCCTTTTTTAGAATTGAAATAAATAAATCCAAACCCCTCAGTAATTCACGGGGGAAATTGTAAATTTGCAGCTTCATACCAATCATATTTTTGAAATTAAAAACTCATTTAGGTAGAATATGAATCAGTTGCAATCACACGACCAATTCCAAGACCGTCATATCGGTATCAACGACACTGAACTTACTGAAATGTTGGACACTATCGGCGTTTCTTCACTCGACGAACTCATTGACCAGACTGTTCCCGAAAAAATTCGCAATAGAAAAGGCTTGAAAACAATCCCCGCGCCTTTGTCAGAATTTGAATACTTGCAGGAGTTGAAGAAGACGGCTGCGCTGAATAAGGTGTTTCGCACGTACATCGGCATGGGCTATTTCGGAACGATTACCCCCTCAGTCATTTTGCGGAATGTCTTTCAAAATCCGGGTTGGTACACCCAATATACACCCTATCAAGCAGAAATAGCACAAGGTCGTCTCGAAGCGATTTTGAACTTCCAAACGATGGTCAGCGACATGACCGGCTTACCGATTGCCAATGCCTCCCTTTTGGATGAAGGCACTGCGGCAGCCGAAGCCATGAACATGTTTTATCATGAAAAAAATAAAAAAGTTAAGAATCATGCAGACGCTGCTAATGTCTTTCTGGTAGATGAAAACGTCCTGCCTGCAACGATTGACCTCCTCATAACTCGTGCTCAACCCCTCAGTATAGAAGTAAAGATAGTTAACTGGGCATCAGCGGAGTTGACAGAAAAAACCTTTGGTGTATTATTGCAATACCCTAATTGTAGCGGATCTGTAGAAGATTATCGGGCTTTTGCTACAAAATGTAACAATAGTAACGTGTTTTTGACTGTAGCTACTGACCTTTTAGCTTTGGCATTACTGTCGCCGCCAGGAGAATGGGGTGCAGATTGTGTAGTTGGTAATTCTCAGCGTTTTGGTGTGCCAATGGGCTACGGTGGACCTCATGCTGCTTTTTTCGCCACGAAGGAAGATTTTAAACGCCAGTTGCCCGGACGCATCATCGGTGTATCGATAGATGCTCATAATAAACCGGCTTTAAGAATGGCTTTGCAGACCCGTGAGCAACATATTCGCCGTGAAAAAGCGACTTCTAATATATGCACGGCTCAAGCCCTGTTAGCGATTATGGCTTCAATGTACGCTGTTTATCACGGACCAAAAGGCATTAAAATGATTGCCGAAAGGGTGCATTTATCCGCTGTTGCATTGGCGAAAGCCCTATCTGATTTAGGGTTTAAAAATAATAATAAACACTATTTTGATACACTGAATATCAAAATAGATCATGTAGAACAAATTGCAGCCATTCAAAAAGAAGCCACCAAACGCAGCATCAATTTTTGGTACGGCACTACAGGTTTTGTTCAAATTGCCTTAGATGAAACCATTACAGAGGCGGATTTGAAAGATATTATTGGGGTTTTTGAAATGATTTCCAATAAAAAAGCCACTTTACAAAACTCTCAATTACAATCTAACACCCCCTCAGTATTGAGCCGTTCAAGTGCCTATTTAACACATCCCGTTTTCAACGCTCATCACACCGAATCTGAAATGATGCGGTACATTAAAAGGCTTGAAAACAAGGATTTATCGCTCATGCACTCCATGATTTCGCTCGGCTCATGCACGATGAAACTCAATGCAGCGAGCGAATTAATACCTGTCTCATGGGAAGCTTTTGCTAATATCCATCCTCTCGCCCCTCTCAGTCAAACCAAAGGTTATCAGCAAATTTTTAAAGAATTAGAGATTTGGCTGGCAGAAATTACTGGCTTCGACGCTTGTTCTTTGCAACCCAATTCAGGCGCGCAAGGAGAATATGCAGGTCTATTGACTATCAAAGCATATCATGAAGCACGCGGTGATTTTCATAGAAATATTGCGCTGATTCCATCGTCAGCACACGGTACGAATCCGGCGTCGGCTGTGATGGCAGGCATGGAAGTGGTCGTGACGGCTTGTGATGAAAAAGGCAATATAGATGTAGCGGATTTGAAAGCCAAAGCAGATCAATACAAAGACCGTTTGTCTTGCTTAATGGTGACATATCCTTCCACTCATGGTGTTTTTGAAACTGAAATACAGTCAATTTGTTCTATTATCCACAAAAACGGCGGTAAAGTGTATATGGACGGTGCGAACATGAATGCACAGGTGGGCTTGACAAGTCCGGGTGTTATCGGGGCTGATGTCTGCCATTTGAACCTCCATAAAACGTTTGCTATTCCGCATGGTGGCGGTGGACCGGGTATGGGACCTATTTGCGTCAATAAATCGTTGGCTCCTTATCTGCCCGGTCACGTGCATGTGAAAACAGGCGGTGCTAAAGCTACTCATGCTGTTTCAGCTGCTCCTTTTGGCTCTGCCAGTATCCTTTTGATTTCTTACGGCTATATAAAAATGCTCGGTACTGAGGGGGTAACGAATGCAACGAAATATGCTATTCTCAACGCCAATTATATGAAAGCCCGCTTGGAAAAAGATTTTTCTATCCTTTATACAGGTGAAAATGGTCGTGCAGCACATGAAATGATTATTGATTTGCGCCCATTCAAAGCCATTTGCTCGGCTGAAGATGTGGCTAAACGGTTTATGGATTATGGTTTCCATGCGCCTACGTTGTCATTCCCAGTAGCTGGTACGATTATGATTGAGCCGACGGAATCTGAGAGTAAAGATGAATTAGACCGCTTTTGCGATGCCTTATTACAGATTCGTTCAGAGATTGATGAAATAGCGCAAGGTGATTTTCCAACCGATAATAATGTTTTAGTGAATGCACCACATACCAACGATATTGTAACGGCTAATAACTGGACATTGCCTTATTCACGTGAAAAAGCGGCGTTCCCGATTGCTTATTTGCGGCAAGGGTACAAGTTTTGGGCATCGGTTAGCCGGGTCAACAGTGCTGTTGGGGATAGAAACCTCATCTGCGTTTGTCCGCCGATTGAAAGTTATATGACTGTTGAAGATTGATGAAAATGAAATTGACCTTTCAGGGCTACGATCTCCAAATGCGGCACCCTTTCCGCATTGCCCATTTTTCACGTACCCATACCGCCATCGTTTTAACTCAAATAGAACTCAACGGCTTCATTGGTTTGGGCGAAGCGACCATGCCACCATATTATGGAGAAAACGTTGAAACCATGACAGCATTTTTAGAAAAAGCTTCAATTATTCTAAAAAAACAGGCATATCCCTTTGATATTCAAGCGATTATGTCAGAAATAGAGTTGATTAATGTAAAAAATACAGCAGCAAAGGCTTCCATTGATATAGCCTTGTATGATTTGAAAGGTAAATTAGAAGGCTTGCCCGTTTGGAAAATGCTCGGTTCTAATCCTGCGAATATGCCCACAACGAGTTGTACGCTCGGCATTGACTCCCCCTCAGTATTAAAGCAAAAAGTAGCCGAAGCAGCGGCTTTTGAAGTCTTAAAAATCAAACTTGGCTCCGATGATGATAAAGCCATCATCAAAACAATCAGGGAAATGACTGATAAGCCACTGTATGTAGATGCCAATCAAGGCTGGACAGATAAATATGAGGCTTTAGATATGGCGCATTGGGTCGCCGAACAAGGCGTGGAACTCATCGAACAACCGATGCCAAAAGAAGATTTAGACGGTAATGCCTTCGTGACTGAGGGGTCGCCTATTCCCATAATAGCCGACGAATCTTTTCAACGGCTCACCGATTTTCATACTATTCAAGGTGCATTTCACGGTATTAATATCAAACTCATGAAATGTACAGGGCTGACTGAAGCTTTAAAAATGGTGCATGAAGCTAGACGCAGAGGTTTAAAAATATTGATTGGCTGTATGAGTGAAACAAGTTGCAGTATCATGGCAGCCGCTGCCCTTGCGCCGCAATGCGATTGGGCTGATTTGGATGGACCTTGGTTGGTGACGAATAACCCTTTTGCAACGCCAATTTTGACTGTTCGGAATGGAGAGGATAAAGGTGGTAAAATATTATTGTCGGAAGAGGTAGGTTTGGGATTAGCAAGTTATGATTAGTTGCAGTGAGTAAAACTCGCAGCAAGTTTTAAACTTGCTGCGAGTTGTGAATATACAATTATTTAAAATTCAACTTCTTAGTATATTCCCCATTGATCAACAAATCCAAGGCAACATCACTCAGTTTGACACCTTTTTTAATGGTTTTATTTTTAGATGAAAAAATGCCTAAGCCATTTTCAATATTCGTATAAGTCGGGATGGTTTGCGAGCCTGTGATACCTGTGTTGGCGATGCCGATATTGATAAAGTCTATTAACTCCTGACCGCCTGTATAGACTACAACGTCTATGGATTTAAATGTCCGTTTCACGCCTGCAATGACGGGCATATTATCCCCTAAATATTGATAAAAATCCAGTCCGCGCCTTGAAAAACTCACAACTGGGTCAGCAATAGTGCCATTCAGTTTGCGCTGTCCGCCTGTAACATAATCCCATGAGATGCTTTTGGTAGCGGTTTGATTGGGCGTTGCGGCATCTACTTCATCATAATTCAAAACCAATTTAATATCCACAAGTCGAGCAGATTTTTCATCGGTTTCGATAGTGACATTAAATGTATTATCGTAGCGGAGGAAAACGGGCGTCGTGCCGGGCGTGGTGACTTCATAATTGCCAATAACTTTAGTCGTAGATTTAGCAAATGGCTTGGTTTCTCCTTTGCGGAGCAACTCTATACGCCATTCTTCATCGGATTGAAGATTGAGTGTGCTATTTTTAATTTTATATAAATAGTTAGGCAATTTGGCGAAAATGCCATCTTTGCGCGGATACCCCTCAGTATTACCGTCCACTTTTGTCAAATTGAACCGCTCATTGTTGCGGGTTCTGACGAGCGTCACGGTCACGTCTTTATAATATAAGGAGTCGGGAATTTGAGCAATATCGAAAGCACTTTTATTTGGGTCAATGAAAGCTTTTTCAACGCGGAGATAAGTAGCGGTATCATTCAACGATAAAAGCCCATATATAACGGGTATATCTTTCCAACCTTCGACAGTATTTAATTCATCTTTGCAAGCCGTGAAAAAAATGAGGGCAATGGCAAATAGTGGGGTTATTCTTAGAATCTTATATTTCATTTATTAATTGATTTATTATTGGGTGATTTGTTTGAAGCAAAATTAGACTTTTAAACACAACGTCAAAAATTTTAACGGGGTATGATGGGATAATTATTTATTTTCAACCTCATATTGAAAAATTATTACACAATTAAAACAATTCAAAATGAAAACCGCCTTTTTATTGAAATTTTACATTGCTTTTAGTTCTATTTATCTCATTCTTCTGCTTTTAAATTAGGAGGCAACAGCCTTTCCTTTGAAAGCTTTTTTGATGCCAGCTTTGATAGCAGCAGTGTATTTTCATCCTAATTTTACAACGAAAAAGTTTTTATTGGGGGCATTAATATTCTCTTGGATAGGTGATGTGGTTTTGATGTTTCAATCTTTGAACCCTTTGTTTTTCATAATCGGACTCATCGCCTTTTTAATCGCTCATATTATCTACATCATCTTATTTAATAAGGAAAAACGACAAGTTTTGAATAAAAACAGCAACTTTTTACGCATTGGGTCTCTTTCAATCATGGTGTATTTGATAGTCATGTTGAGTCTATTATTGCCACATTTGGGTGCAATGCGATTGCCTGTGATAGTTTATGCTTTGACTATAAGTACCATGTTATGGACGGCGATAATCGGTTATACAGAATGGGAATCGCCTTCAAATGCTTGGATCCTGAGGGGGGCTATTTTGTTTGTTTTATCTGATAGTATTTTAGCTTTTAACAAATTTTATCAACCTGTTTGGTTAGCCTCGTTTTTTATCATGATTACTTATTTGGCAGCTCAATATGCGATAGTCGTGGGAGTGCTTAAATTGCCGAAATACTGACGGGATCAAACAAGATGTCAACACAATTATTCTCTATAAATCAATTTCTGATTTTAAAACCATGGAAACAATTTGCCAAATGAAAAAGTATATTTTTACTTTAGTCACCCTTTTTTATTGTCTTATGCTGAAAAG
>JAYTON010000715.1:0-6977 GCA_043747725.1 Saprospiraceae bacterium | reverse complement strand
CGCGGCACTCGCCATGCGCCTACGGAAGTCAATTTAGGCAATGATTTTATTTCGATCCGCCAGCCATTATCGTCCGTTAAATGCCAATGGAAAGT
Source organism: Saprospiraceae bacterium (assembly GCA_043747725.1). Taxonomy (GTDB): domain Bacteria; phylum Bacteroidota; class Bacteroidia; order Chitinophagales; family Saprospiraceae; genus JAAFJT01. Next base: position 6,882 of record JAYTON010000715.1, on the reverse strand, counting down.
ATTGTATTTCAATTGCGCCAACTGATTGATGTATGTTTTGACATCTTCCTTTTTAAAAAAATTACGACTCACATCCAGCATAATGCCCCGCCATCCAAAACGCGGATAATCCGTGATTTTTACTGAGGGGATAGCCCAATTAGCCGTTGCTACCGTTTTGCTTTCAATCTCTTTCGGCAACAATTGCGCTAAGGTTTGCATACCATAAAACAAGCCGCTGACTTGATTAGCCGTAATAACTACACCTTTAGTAGTAGCTTCCAGTGTATAACCTTCATTACCCAATGTGGCGTTGGGTGCTTCATTCAAATTCAACTGAATCATGCCCGATTTACCTTGTTGCGCAGCCAATGCAAAACCTGTTGGCATATTTAACTTTTGGGTCAGCATATCCGCTACTTTACGCGCGTCTGGTTTATTGAAACTAATAGTTGTTGCTTTACTCAAAGTGTATGAACCCGCCGTTTGTTGCATTTCGACAGGCTGAGGAATCAAACTAATAAGACTATTTTGAGCATTTACTAAAGAAGTGCTTAATAAAAAGAGGAATAAAAGGCGTTTTTTCATAAAATCAAGTTGATTTGGTTAATGATAAAAGTTTCAAAACAAATGTAGAAATTAGGGAGTAGAACACAAAGGAATGTTTGTTTTCTTATGAAAAAAATGCCTCAAAAGGTTGTTTAATTTAGACGTATAGGCGACCCCCTCAGTATTTGAGGGCAATAATGCCTATTTTAAAAAATTAAAATCAAACCCATAAAATCCACTTCTTTTGTTTATTCCAAAAAATATCAATAGTATTGCAATGAAATTATTCAATAAAATAGATTAAAAAATGGATAATAATCAACAAGCCTATAACATTTGGGCAGACCAATACGATACAAATAAAAATAAGACAAGGGACTTGGAAGGCATGGCTTTAAAGCAAGTGCTTAGCCATATTTCTTTTGAAAATGTTCTTGAAATAGGTTGCGGCACGGGTAAAAATTCAGAGTGGTTGATGACTCAAGCGGAGGCGGTTTTAGCCATTGATTTTTCGGATGAAATGTTGAATAAAGCCAAAGAGAAAGTCAAATCTCCTAAAATTCAATTTCAAAAAGCGGATATTACTGAGGGGTGGTCTTTCACAAATCAGACTTTCGACTTGATTAGCTTTAGTTTGGTGCTTGAGCATATTCAAAATCTTGATTTCATTTTCAGTCAAATACAATCCAAATTACGAGCGGGTGGGCATGGATATATAGGTGAGTTGCATCCGTTTAAGCAATATCAAGGCAGTTTTGCGAGATTCGATACTGAGGGGGGACGAGTGGAATTAGATTGCTATACTCACAATATTTCCGAATTTTTAGGACTGGCTAAAACTTACGGATTGACATTAATTCAACTGGATGAATGGTTTGATGAGGGAGATAAAACGTTAGTGCCGCGTATTTTGACTTTGCTTTTTAAAAAATAATGTCAATTTTTAACCACTTTTTTAAGATATAACTCCTCCACTTTAGTTCGCGCCCAAGGCGTTTTTCGTAAAAAAGTCAAGCTGGATTTGATGGTTGGTTCAGCTGTAAAGCATTTAATTTTGACCGCTTGCCCCATCTTTTCCCAACCCACTTTTTCAACCAATTCAGTCAGAATGGTTTCTAAAGTTTTACCTTCTAATGGGTTGTTAGAGTCTATCTTTTTCATTTTTTAAATATAAACAAATTGTTTTTAATTGTGGATAGGTTTAGTAACCGTAAATTGATTTTTTTTCAAAAAAAATCAATTTACGGTTACTAAACCTTAGTCGAGAATCAACGCCCGAAATCATCCTGCAAGCGCACAATATCGTCTTCGTCGGATGGATTATTAGGGTCGGTATGTTGCCATATTTCAGCAATAATACCCCAATCATCAAGCCCTACGAGGCGGTGGCGTTCTCCTTGTTTCAGTTGTATAGTTGTACCCAAAGGCAATTTTTGCAAAGGCGTTTGTTCATCCGTATCGCTGACGATTACGCCCGCAACACCGTCAATCACTTTCCATATTTCAGCACGACGGAAATGGTATTGCCATGACAACCGTTTATGTGGTGCGACTATCAAAAACTTAGGGCTTAATTTATTAAATCCCTCAAAATCTTTCATCGAAAATTGAGGAAAATAAGTCTCAACAAATAACGGTGCTTGTGATTCATCGATGACAAAAAAGCCACCCCATGGACGCGAACGGTCTTGTTTGACAATCTTAAAACCTGCTTGCGCAACCTTTTTTTCAATGCGGTCAAATACTTTTTGATTATCAACTTCTTTCATAGCTTTTATTTTCATGTTATTAAATTGTATAATTGATTAAAGGTCTAACATCTAAGGTCTATTTTCTATTATCTTTTTTTTAACCGCGCGAAGGTCAGAACATTCTTTGAAATAGTCAAAATACTGAGGGGGTATTTTGTGAATGTCTTTATATTTGCTCCTATGATGAATAGAAAAGCCATTATAACAGGCGCGACCAAGGGAATAGGGCGCGCCATTGCTGAAGCCCTCGCTACTGAGGGGTACGATGTAGCCGTGTGTAGCCGCAGCGAAGAAGATTTGAAAGCCATGAAAGAGGACTTTGCCGTGCGATTCCATGATGTCGAAATCATTTATCAAGTGGTGGATGTCTGTGTGAAAGCAGAGGTGCTGACATTTGCACAATTCGTTGAAAATCAATGGAATAGAGTAGATGTTTTGGTCAATAATGCGGGTATTTTCATCCCCGGAGCCATTCATACTGAGGGGGTAGATGCCCTCGAAAAAATGATGGAAACGAATCTCTATTCCGCTTATCACCTCACTAGGGCTGTGCTGCCGATGATGTTTAAACTCAATAAAGGACACATCTTTAATATGTGTAGTGTTGCCAGTCAACAGGCTTACGCAAACGGTGGTTCATATAGTATTTCAAAATTTGCCCTCTTGGGTTTTTCAAAAAACCTCCGAGAAGAACTGAAACCGAAAGGCATAAAAGTCACGTCGATTTTGCCCGGTGCTACTTGGTCGGATTCGTGGGCAGGATTTGAAGCACCTGAAGAACGGCTGATGCAAGCGCGTGATGTAGCGGAGGTGGTACTGGCAGCCTTGCGTATGAGCGCGTCAGCAGTGATGGAAGATATTGTTATTCGACCGCAGATGGGGGATTTATAATGATGATAATGAATTGAGTGCTTTGTGAATCAATCCAATCAGTGTCCCATTGCACCCTAATCGGTACAGTGATTTTTTCTAAAGTTTAACTTTCCATCAAACTCTTTTAAAAAAATTAAGAATCAGAAACAGCCAATGAAAAAAATCTTCCTAATCTATTCATTATCAATATTTTACACTATTTCTATAATTGCCCAAACCGCAATAAAAGATACATTTCTTTTCAGCTCAACCCCTTGGGAAACGACCGACATAGGCAACGGCATCACATGGCAGCATTACCATTTTAAAGATAAAGAGCTTTTTAATGCCAATGAAAATATCCATATTTTAAGGTTTAAAAACAAGAGTAAAAAAGTGAAATTAGCTTTCGCATCAGCAGGGGATAGCCTCCTACTCACCAGCGAACTCGCTCGCCAAAGCAATGCCCTCGCTGCTATCAATGGTACTTTTTTCGATGTTAAAAAAGGTGGCTCAGTGGATTTTATCAAAATTAATGGTCACATATTGGATACGACTGTAATTAATGGGAAAAAATTAGCAGGACATCAGCAATCAGCTCTTATCATCAAGCGCAACCGAATGAATATTGTTAAAGCACGTGATTCAATTGATTTACAATGGATTACGAAATTAAAATATAAAGATGTGATGGTGACAGGTCCTTTGTTGATTTGGGAAAGCAAAGCGATATTCCTCAGTAAATCTGCTTTTAATGACAATCGCCACCCGCGTACCTGCGCTTGTATTACTAATAAAAATGAAGTTATTTGGATGACTGTCGATGGGCGAACGGCTGACTCCTACGGCGTTTCATTGCCTGAGTTGACTATCTTATTGCAGCAATTAAATTGTAAAAAGGCGATTAATTTAGATGGCGGCGGCTCTACAACGATGTGGCAGGCGAGTTTAGGCGTAGTCAATATGCCTTGCGACAATAAAAAATTTGACCATGAAGGCGAGCGCAAAGTGAGCAATATTTTGATTCTGAAGAAAAGGTAGGTTGAAATATTTTACGCTAATAAATAACTCCACCATTTATGGTGGGGGGTAAAAAAGTCAAGCATAATTTAGGCTTTAGCCGTTCATCTTTCAAAATCAAAAGGTGGGCGGCTAAAGCCTAAATAAGTGCTAATGGTAATCCCCACCATAAATGGTGGAGTTATAAACCTTATAATTTTCTACATCTTTTGTTTATTGAAAATTGAGTTTTATATTTTTGCAATTATTCGTTATTTTTACATTTTGATACGATAAAATGCCTTAAAATGATCATAAAATGAATTTAGATCCGACCAAATTAGCCATTCCATATTATTTTCTGCTCATCGGTATTGAATTGATCGTCAGCAGTTTTCAGCACATGAAACGCTATCGACTGAATGATACTTTGACGAATATCAACTCAGGTGCGAGTATGATGGTCGTGACCACGCTCTTTCGAGTGTTCGGTATTTCGATGTACGTTTATTTATATGAGCATTTTGCGTTTTTTCATATCGAGTCTACTTGGTACACCTTCCTTTTGTGTTTTATTATTGACGATTTATGCTATTATTGGGGGCATCGCATGACGCATGAGGTAAATGTCGCTTGGAGTTCGCATGTAGTGCATCATCACAGCGAGGAGATGAATTTTTCAGTTGCCTTGCGGCAAAGTTGGTTTCAAGGGATTTGGACGGCACCGATGTATATTCCGATGGCATTATTGGGTTTTTCACCCACTTCTGTAGTGATTGCACATGGGATTAATTTGTTGTATCAATATTGGGTACATACTGAATTGATTGATAAAATGGGCATTTTTGAAAAATTCATGGTGACGCCTTCGCACCACCGCGTACATCATGGGCGCAATCCAAAATATATTGATAAAAATCATTCGGGTGTGTTCATTATTTGGGATAAAATATTTGGCACATTTCAAGAAGAAGAGGAGCGCCCTGTATATGGCACGACCAAACCCCTCAGTAGTTGGAATCCAGTTTGGGCAAATTTTGAACATTTTCAAACGATTGGCAATCAGCTCAAAGATGCCGACGGTTTTTGGAATAAAATGAAGGTTTTGTTTAAAAAACCGGGCTGGGATGCTAAAGCTCAAGCATACATGCCGTTCCCGGAAGTCGAGCGCAATGTGACACCTAAATATCATACAGAGACACCCCCCTCAGTAAATTACTATCTTTTGATGCATTATTTGCTCAATACAGTCTTGACGGTGTACTTCCTTTTCAATCAACACAATATCAGTTGGACGGATACATTCAGTTTGGCTGCCTTGCTGGTTCTGAATTTTGCCTTCACAGGCGGTTTGTTGGAGGGTAAAAGGTGGTATTATTTATTTGAATATGGTCGCATAATCCTATCAGCCATAGTAATAATTGAGTTCTTTAATCGACATAGTTTTGCTACGAGTTTCTCTATTTTCATTGGGGTGATGGCTATTGTTTCCTTGGCTTGGTTGGTCGTTTTTAGGAAATTTTATTTAGAACCTAAAGCGATGTTGACATATTGATTAGATGTTAGAAAATTAGATATTAGACAGTAATTTATCATGCCGTATATATTTATTGAATTTCTTTAAAAACCCATGAAAATACTAAATTTAAATTATATAATTAGGGTGTTCGGATACGGCTTTGCGGCGGCAATTTTGGTTTTCACAATCATCATGTTGACGAAAGTATTGCCTTATATGACCTTCGAGCGGGCGATTAATTTTTTAGGAACAAAACCCGATTCGGTGCTTGATAAATCGCATTTTATATGGGCATTTTATATCCATATTACCAGTAGTTTATTTGTGATGGGCGGCGGTGTTTTTCAATTTTTCCCTATTTTAATACAGAAATACCCGCGTTTGCATAGGAATATTGGCAAAATGTACGTTTTTTTTATCCTCATTTTGGCAGCACCTTCAGGCTTGGTTTTAGCTTCTTATGCCAATGGTGGTTTGGCAGCCCGCGTCGGATTTTCATTACAATGCATCGTTTGGTGGACGGTGACTTATATGGCTTGGCAGGAAATCATGAAAAAACGCTTTGAAAGCCATGCTAACATGATGATACGCAGTTTTGCTGTTACATTAGCCGCTATGAGTCTTCGGACAGAGAGTTATTTGATGTATTATTGGTTAGATACAAAACCGATTGAGACATATTTAACAGTGACTTGGCTCTCTTGGGTTGGTAATCTTTTAATAGCAGAAGTATTAATTTTCAATCATTTAGGCACTAAATTATTCTCAGATTTTAAAAATAAATAAAATCAAAATCACTCAACAATTCATCATTCATCATTAATTTTCTTTTCAAATGAAAAAAATAATTTCAATTGTTGTATTTGCTTCAACACTCATTTTTATTTTATCACAATGTATGAATAAGTCGACCCCCTCAGTAACGAAGGTTGCAGAAGCTAAAGTTTTGACGCATAAAGCAGCGGTTGACTCCTTGATGAAAGATTCAAATGCTGTTCGTAAACCATTGATTATCAAAGAGTTAAATGGTCGTGATGGCATTGCAGTCTTGACTCAAAATGATATGAGCGAATTGCTTAAACAGGAATATCCAGCCAATGGTTTTTATGGTGATGATCATTACCGCATTGAGTTTGTGGTGTCAGAAGTGAAGCGTGATGAAGCGGATGCAAGGCTGTATCACATAAAAGGTAAGAACCGATTTAAGAAAACGATTTCGCCTTTTATAGGCAC
>JAYTON010000714.1:0-6289 GCA_043747725.1 Saprospiraceae bacterium | reverse complement strand
TTGAGGCTCTTCACACTCACTTGTCACTTGATGTTGGGCTATTTTATCTAAATGCAAAATCTGATGATATGAACAGGATTTTACTTTTATACTATTTTTAGTCGCCCAAACGGTATCTTTTTCGCACAATTCAGTAGCTCTATAGCCACTTTTTTTACAGACCTCTACTTTCATCATGTCATCATAAGGCTGTTCAAACCACTCCCCTTTTGTAGCTAATGTGCTAAAAATATCGAACAAAACGGGCGCAGCTTTTTCAACGCCTATTAAGCCTGGACGCCCTTCACCATCTGCATTGCCAACCCAAATACCGACTGCATACTGAGGGGTCACGCCACACGCCCATGCATCGCGGAAGCCAAAACTTGTCCCCGTTTTCCAAGCAATCGTTTTGGAGGATTGAAATAGCTCCCAATTGCCTTCTCCGTCGGGTCGCTCCACTTCTTTCATGGCATCAAGAGCCAGCCAAGACGCTGAAGCTGTCAATACGTTAGGATTAGCCGACCTGTTTTGAGCATTAGAATTCGTTTTTTTTGAATTTTCATTAAAAATATAGCTTGGGCTACGCCAATCTTGCGAATCATATTTATTTTGAAACGTGTACCAATGTTTTGCCGTCCTCGCCATACTTGCATAAGCGTTCGTGATTTCCCAAAGCGAGCCTTCGCCCCCACCGAGAATCATCGTCAATCCATAATGTTCAGGCGACTTTTTAAAGGTTGTAATGCCGAGTTTATTTAAATTATGATAAAATTTTTCAATGCCATATTGATTCAAAAGCCGCACATACGGAATATTGAGCGAACGCGCCAAAGCCCGTCGGGCAGGAATAACCCCATCATACGTTTCTGCAAAATTTTCAGGATGATAACCGCCTATTTCTGTAGGAATATCGAGGAGTAGCGAATTGGGCATTATCTCCCCTTCTTGCTGTGCGAAAGCGTAGAGAAACGGTTTCAAAATACTGCCTGTAGAACGCAACGAGGTGATGATGTCCACGTCTTCGCCATGCTCTTTGCCCGCACCTTCCACGTTGCCGCAATACGCGATGACTTTACCTGTTTCAACGTCTAAAACGACGGCTGCCAAATTGTGTATCCCATTGGAAATCAATTGGTTGTGATGGATTTTTAAAATATTATTGACTTGGTTTTGGAGGTATGAATCGAGCGTAGTACGGACACGTGAAAGGGTATTTTTTTTAAACACTTGCTCTTTAAATGCTCTATCGAGCAAATGCGGAGCGGCTTGAGGCAGCGGCAAAGGCTGCTCTGGCAAGGGTTCTTCTTTGGCAAGTTCTCCAGTGGTTTTATCCAATACCCCCCTCAGTATCAGGCGGTCTAAAAGGCGATTTCGCTTATTGATAAGGGCTTGCCGGTTGCGTCCGGGGTGAATCAATGCAGGAGAATTGGGCAATACCGCAAGGGTCGCCGCTTCTGCCCAACCGAGTTGTATAGGGCTTTTGCCAAAATACCGCCATGAAGCCGCTTCTAAACCCACAACATTGCCGCCAAATGGGGCATTTGAAGCATAATATGCGAGGATTTTGCGTTTGGAATGGGTCAATTCAAGGCGTGTTGCCATTATGACTTCTTTCAATTTATTCAAAATAGTGCGAGAGTTTTTTTTAAGGGCGAGACGAATAACTTGCATTGTAATAGTAGAGCCGCCACTCACAACACGTTGATTCTTAATGTTTTGTATAATTGCTCGACCAAATGCAAAAGGATTGACGCCTAAATGCCAATAAAAATTTCTATCCTCAAACTCTACCAAACAGGCTCGATATTTTTCAGGCACACTATCGCTGTAAGGAAAACGCCATTGACCATCGGCAGCGATTCGGGCATCGAGCAGATTGCCTTCACGGTCTTCTAAAACCATGCTTGTTGGGTCGTTGAAAAGTGGATTGGGTAGGCAAAACCAAAAGCTAATGAACAAAATGGAAATACCTGCCTGTGTTTTACGGCGGTGTTGATGAAATAAAAATACTTTGGCAGATTGGATTTTCTTAAACATATAGGTCGTTTTCAACTCAACCCAAAAGTACATTTTTTAAGGTTATCTTTAGGAAAATACTGAGGAGTAAGTTGAAAACACCTTATTTTCTTAAAATTTAGGGCAACCACTATCCCCTTGCTTGAAAAGTCTGTTAGCAGTACTCTTGCCGCCGCCAAATGCTTTAGTCAGAGTGAGTGCTGTGATGAAGTAAATATCTTTTCGATTGGGGTTGGCAATATTTGAAATACCGTCCAAATAGTCAGTGAATACTTTTCTATAGCCTGCTTCGAGCGAAAGGTTGAAATGGTGATTCATAGCATATTTTACACCGACTCCCAATGGTATGGTAGGGGTTATTTTCTTATAGTTGGCTTTAGAATCGGCATTAATATCAGTCAAAATATAGAGATTCGGCTCATTATAATCCGTTTTTGGATTAAAAAATGTAGCACCTGCCCCTCCAAAAGCAAAAGCAGTGAATCGACCTTTTGTGAAAAACTCCCATTCGAGAAGGAGTGCCAACTCGGTCATTTTAGTTTCAAAAGCAAAACCGCGCAGTTGTCGCCAAGCATCGGAATGATTTTTTTCGGAACCGGATAATTTACCCGTTATGACATGACCCCTCAGTAAAAGGCTGTTTGACAGGCGATATTTACCTACCAGCCCTATTGCTGGACGCAATGCAGACTCTAAATTTTTAGGTTCAATATCAATATCACCATTGTAGGTGGTTGCTCCAACTGTCAACCCAATTTCAAAATTTTGAGCGACTGCACGCGTGCTGAAAAAAGTAGAGGAAATAGAAAAAAGAATGGCGAAAACGAATTGTCTTGGCATAGTTCGACCTTGATTTTGTTAGAAAATAATGTGGAAAAATCAAAAAGGTAGAATTGGAACATGCAAGACAGAGATATTTGATTGATGGAAATGGTTTCTAATGATGATTGTAGAAAATTAAGAACGCCTAATTTCAAACAAAATTGTCATTGTAGCCATCGTAACACGGACTTTAGTCCGCATGAGTAACTTTTCCGATATTCATATTTAGTTATTCAGGCGGACTAAAGTCTGTGCTACGTGCGTATTACAATTAAGGAAAATATACTATTGCCTATTAAATCCTTCATCCGCTTTTTTAGGCGCGGGAACAGATTTAGGGTTGACAATCGGTGGTTTAGGAGGTGTCAGTTTAGGTATTGTGGGAGTAGGCGGTTTGGGTTTACCAGATTCTTCGTCTTGGAATTGATCGGGATTGAAAGGTTTATCACCCCCCTCAGTAGGTGCATTATTTTTGCCCTCGTCATCGCCTCTGAAATAATCGCCGCAATCCAACGTAATACCTAAAGCCCCTTCCGGTTTTTTAAATTTGACGGTTTTATCAAAATTAATGGTGGTACTTTTTTCAATTTTATCCATCACTTTCGCAAAAAATGGGCGCGCCATAGCAGAACCTTGCCCGTCGGCAATCGTCAAAAAGCGAATCCATTGATCTTCACCGCCTACCCAAGTGCCGACAATAAGGCGCGGTGTGACACCCATAAACCAGCCGTCGCGAAAATCATTGGTTGTCCCTGTTTTACCACCTACTTCACTTTTCAAATTTTTAATACCCGGCGCTGACCGAACGTTGTATTTCAACATTTGAAGCATGACATAAGAGGCATTTTCAGGCAAAGCCGCTTGCCTTTTTGAAACACCTTGATAAATAACTCGACCAGATTTATCCGTAATTTTTCTGATAAATAATGGCTTCGTGTAAGTACCACTATTAGCAAATGTGCAATAGGCGCCTGTCATTTCCAACACCGTCAAATCTGCTGCCCCTAAACAGATGGAAGGGCTTTTTGGCAAACGCAATTGTCCATTGGCATATTTAGCATCTACTTCGATACCCATTTCTTTTAATTTTTCACGAACGGGTTGTGTTGAGCCGATTTGCTTCATCAGGTAAACGGAGGCAGAGTTGCGTGATTCTTTTAGTGCTTCCCACAGCGTTGTATATTCGCCTGAAAAACCTGTTGCGTTTCTTGGCGACCATGCTGTCACCAATCCGAAACTGCCTTCGCCTACGCCGATGGTTTGTGATACATCATGCACAGTGGTACAAGGCGAGATACCGAAATCCGAAATGGCAGTGACATATATAAAAGGTTTGAAAGTAGAACCTACCTGACGATCTACTTTGACGTGATCCACTTGATAAAATTTATGACCAATGCCACCAACCCAAAATTTGACCTGTCCTGTAATCGGGTCAACGCCCATTGAACCCAACTGTAAATACATTCTGTGAAAACGGACTGAATCCAAAGGAGACATGGTCGTATCTTTTTCACCCGCGGCATTGTAAGCAAAAACTTTCATTTTCACAGGTTTGTTAAAATCAGTTTTGACGTCTGTTTGCAATTTAATCCAAACCGTTTTAAGGGCTTGCCAGTTTTTACTGCCCATTATTTCTCGATAAGTGCTTACTTTTTTAGAATTAATGCTATTGTTTTTCAACATGGTTTCAAAGAGTCCGGCTTGTTTTTCTTGTCGAATCATATTAATTATGTCCGAATCCAAAAGCATCAAGCCATCATTATCTTTTTCGATTTTGCTTAAAATATCGTCTAAATACCGACCCCTCAGTAATTGATACCTATCCGATTCTCTAATATGGGCATCTAACGAAGCTAAGTGCATGCGGATTTGATCATCGGTAGTCTCTGAGTCTTTATACGTCCAAGGATCTTTACCTCGCCAAACTTTAAAATATTTGGCTTGCAAAGCGCTCATATGCTCGCGCAAGGATTCTTCTGCAATGCGCTGCATTTCGGGGTCAATGGTGGTATATATTTTCAAACCATCTCTATATACATCATAGATCGTCCCATCGGGTTTAGTAATGCCTTGTGTTTTCAAAATCAGTTTAACCGTATCAGCTAAAGTAGAGCGAAAATAGGTTGCCAAACCATCATTATGCGAACGAGTTTTAAATTTTGAAATATCTAAAGGCTTGATAGCCAATTCTTTATATTGTTTATTTGTTAAAAAACCTTGTTCAAAACTACGTTCTAATACTTTATTTCTACGCTGTCTTGTTCGTTCATTCCGACGGACAGGATTGTAAAGTGATGAGTTATTGCACATGCCTACAAGGGTGGCGCCTTCTTCAATTGTCAATTGCTCAGGTGCTTTACTAAAATATACTTCCGATGCAGCGCGAATACCGTGGGCATTGTAGCCAAAATCGTAAGTATTGAGGTACATCGTGATGATTTCCTCCTTCGTGTAGGCGCGCTCGAGTTTTATAGCCGTAATGATTTCACTAATTTTTCGATAATAATAGCCAAATCCCTTTTCAATAAAATTCATATCTTTAAAATCCCGATCGCTGTAAAGCAATTTCGCCAATTGCATGGTCAAAGTAGAACCTCCACCCTGACCACTTTGTCGTAATAGAAATGTTTTAAGAAAAACACGCGCTAAAGCTTCAGGGTCAACACCTGCATGTTCATAAAAACGAGCATCTTCCGTTGAAAGCAAGCCCTTAACCATGTGTTTAGGAATATTTTCATATTTGACAGGTGCTCGGTTTTCGATATACAAACGCCCCAAAACTGTAGAGTCATCTTGGCAAAGGACTTCAGAAGCCAGATTGAGCGAAGGGTCTTCTAATTTTTTGAAAGAAGGCGTGAGAAAAGAGAAAAGGATAATTGAAATAAATAATATAGTTAATCCGCCATAGAATATACGCCACATCCATTTCGCCAATGTTTCGTGTTTGGCACTGCGCACAGCGTATTCATTAACGGAATTATTATTAGTAGGTAAGGTTCTGAAATCTGCCATAGTAATTTTACGATATTTTGATTGTTTCCTTAGGCTTTGCCTTTGCAAAAACAATTAATGTTTACCAATGTTTGTTTTTTAATAAGTACAAATATAGGTTTTCTTCAAAAAAAGAGCCTTGTTATGAATGATTAATTTTACGTTTTTATTGTTCCAAACTCTTCATAGCTATACCACTCAGTATAAAAGACTTTTTGAACCCTATAAGTCACTTTTATAAATGATAATTAACTTTAATAATTTAAAAGCCGTGCCTGACATGAGTCAAGTACGGCTTTCAAGAGATTCTTGAATCTTCAAAAAAAAATCAATAAATCGAGTAATATTCAAACTCTCCTGCTTTTTCTTTAGCCAATGCTTCAATGACTTCATGCGTGGTGACCATGCCAATAAATCCTCTTTTATCATTGACGGGCAATGCCACTAATGCATCATCACGAAACATTTCAAGGGC
>JAYTON010000713.1:0-8387 GCA_043747725.1 Saprospiraceae bacterium | reverse complement strand
GAAGATTTTGAACGCGATTTAATCACGATTTCAAATATGAAATTATGATTTTCATTAATCATAATCAATTGATTTTCAATAAAATATAGAAAAATACTGAGGGGGTAAAACAACAAACAATGCTTATATCAAAAAAAATATTATTCAGTCAAGTTAAAGAGAAAGTCAAAGCAATTGACCCAGCGGCTGAGATAATATTGTTTGGTTCAAGAGCAAGGAATGAGGCAAAAGAGGATTCGGATTGGGATTTTTTGATATTATCAACGCTTCCTATTACGAATGAATTAAGGCAATTGGTACTGAGAAATATCCTTGATTTGGAATTAGAAAGCGAGCAAACGATTAGTGTTTTGATAAGAGCAAAAAATGATTGGGATAGTTACAGAGTTACACCCCTTTATAAAAATATAGCAAGAGAAGGCATAGCAATATGACAAAACAGGAGCTAGTAAAAATAAAAATATAGAAAAATACTGAGGGGGGTAGAAGAAATTAAAACAGATGGCTTCGCTCCGCTCGCAATGACAGTAAAATGCCAAAAGTAACGATTGACGGACAAAGTATTGAAGTGCCTGCGGGTACGACCATTTTGCAAGCGGCACGCATGATTGGGGGCGATATTGTGCCACCAGCTATGTGCTATTATTCAAAATTGAAGACTTCAGGTGGGTATTGCCGGACGTGTATAGTGAAAGTCACGCAGGGTTCTACGGCTAATCCGACGCCTATTCCGAAGCCCGTCGCTTCATGCCGCACGACGGTGATGGACGGAATGGTCGTGGAAAATACGACGAGCAAGGAGGTTTTGGAAGCTCGCGCCGGTGTTGTCGAGTTTTTACTGATGAATCACCCTTTGGATTGCCCGATATGCGACCAAGCGGGGGAATGTCATTTGCAGGACTTGGGCTATGAGCATGGTAAGGAAGCCTCTCGATATGAGTTTGAACGTCGTGAGTTTGAAAAAATTGATATTGGCGATTATGTTCAATTGCACATGACGCGCTGTATTATGTGCTGGCGTTGCGTGAAAGTAGCTGAACAACTGACCGATGGTCGGGTTCATGGCGTCATCAATAGAGGCGATGCGGCGGAGATTTCGACCTATATCCAGGCGGCTATCGAAAATGAATTTTCAGGTAATGTCATTGACGTTTGCCCTGTGGGTGCTTTGACCGACAAAACATTTCGTTTCAAAAGTCGTGTTTGGTTTACAAAACCTGTTGATGCGCATCGGGATTGTCCCAAATGCGCGGGTCAAGTGCGTTTGTGGTTCAAAGGCGATGAAGTATTGCGCGTGACGGCTCGTAAAGATGAATACGGCGAAGTAGTGGATTGGATTTGCAATGATTGCCGTTTTCATAAAAAAGAGATTACAGATTGGGTCATTGAAGGACCTACAAAAATCAATCGCCATTCGGTTATTTCAGCCAATCATTATGAAGACGGCGTGGATGGTTTGAAGCTGATTCAATTTGATACGCGCATGGCTTTGGCGCGTAGAAATCATCAAGTGGAAGCGCATCCAGATGGGCATAAATACCAATTGGGTGAAGGTCCTTTGAATCCGAATAACATGGGGAATTGAAAAAATAAAACGTAAATAATTGATTTTAAACGAATTATATGTTATTAACAATCATTTCATATAAAATATTTTTAGCCATAGCGGTCTTCGCCGTGTCGTTAGGCATAGCGGCTTATGCTACTTATGGCGAGCGCAAAGTGGCAGCTTTTATGCAGGATCGCGTGGGTCCTGATCGTGCGGGTCCATTCGGGTTGTTGCAGCCGATTGCGGACGGGGTGAAGATGATAATGAAGGAGGAATTTATACCAGCTGCTGCCAATAAGTGGTTGTTTATATTGGGTCCATGTATCGCTATGTTCGTGGCGAATATGGGCGGCGTGGTCATTCCGTGGGCGCGACCGATTACTTTAGAAGATGGTAGTATCTTTCAATTTCAAGTTTCTGACATCAATATTGGCATTTTATACGTGTTCAGCGTGGTGAGTATCGGCGTTTATGGGATTATGATTGGCGGTTGGGCGTCGAATAACAAATATTCATTGTTGGGAACTTTGCGGGCTTCAAGTCAAATGATTTCCTACGAATTGGCAATGGGTTTAAGCCTTGTGGCTTTGATTATGACGACAGGTACTTTGAGCGTCAGTGAAATTGTTGAGCAGCAAGACCAAGGCTATTGCAATTTCGTTTATCAACCCTTTGGCTTTTTGATATTTATTATCTGTGCTTTTGCCGAAACGAATCGCGCGCCTTTCGATTTGCCTGAAACGGAATCGGAACTTGTGGGTGGTTACCACACTGAATTTAGCTCTATGAAATTAGGCTTTTATCTGTTTTCAGAATATATCAATATGTTTATTTCATCGGCAATTATGGCGTCGTTGTATTTCGGTGGATTTCATTTTCCTTTTGAAAACGAATTGATGCCGAGTTTAGGTGAAAGTTGGGTTCGGGTCTTAGGATTTGTTCTTTTTATGGGTAAAATAATCGGTTTTATATTCCTTTTCATGTGGGTTCGCTGGACAGTGCCCCGTTTTAGATACGACCAATTAATGAATTTAGGTTGGAAAACATTATTACCTTTATCCATTCTTAATTTGGTGGTGACGGGTATTGTTGTGGCGGTGAAAGAAGGTTGGTTTGATGTTTTGTTTCAGAAATAAACTAATGTAGTGCGGAACTCCGATTCCGCTTTAAAAAGCACCCCTCAGTATTTTAACAAAAAAATGTAATATTATGTCTGAACAAATGATTTTAGCAAACTTACAAAGACTGCCCGATAGTCTTAAAAATGAGGTCATGGATTTCATTGAGTTTTTATTGTCAAAAAATCAAAATTCTAAGACCTCTGAAAATGAAAAAAAGCGACCTAAGTTTGGTAGTGCAAAAGGTAAATACCAAATGTCAGCAGATTTTGATGCGCCTTTAGATGATTTCAAAGAATATATGTGATGAATATTTTACTTGATACACATACTTTTATATGGTTTATAGAAGGGTCTTCGGAGTTAAGTATAGCTGCGCGGAAAAAAATTGAGGATGTTAAAAATACATCTTTTATAAGTGTAGCGAGCCTTTGGGAAATGTCAATAAAGTTCAATTTAGGTAAATTAACAGTAAAAAATAGTCCTTTTAAGACTTTAATTGATGATATTAATGAAAATGGTATCCAAATTTTAAATATCAATTTCAATCATTTAATAGAGAACGTGAATCTTGATTCGCACCATCGAGATCCATTTGATAGATTAATTATAGCGCAAGCTGTTTCTGAAAATATGAATATTATAGGAAAAGATGTAATATTTGATAGTTATTTAAAAGATAAAAAAGTAAAACGAGTTTGGTGATATGAAACTAACAAATCGTTCAAAAGTAGTTTCCAATAAAGAAATGACATTGGCTGAAAAAATGTATTTACCTGGCATTGCAAAGGGTATGGGTATCACACTCAAGCATTTTTTCAGAAAACCAGTTACTATTAAATACCCTGAGCAAAAGCGGGAATATGCGCCTGTTTATCGGGGATGGCACGTTTTGAAGCTCGATGAAGCAGGTGCAGAACGGTGTACAGCTTGTGGATTGTGTGCAATAGCTTGTCCGGCAGAGGCAATTACTATGGAAGCTGCCGAACGTAAGAAAGGAGAAGAAAGCTTGTATCGCGAAGAGAAATATGCGGCGGTTTATGAAATCAATATGCTGCGCTGTATATTTTGCGGATTATGCGAAGAGGCTTGCCCAAAAGAAGCTATTTTTTTAACGGATCGCTTGGTGGATGTTTCTCAAAATCGCAATAGCATGATTTATGGAAAAGATATGCTTGTGGAAACGCTGGCTAATCCGATAGATGTGACCAAACGCCAAACCAAAGAAGTGGTTCATTTTAAGCATGATAAAAAGCATCAACATAACCAAACTTGGAGTGATAGATTGGCAGCACCCAAACATAAAAGCGGTCATTGATCAATTAAAGATTAATCATTATCCCTATTTGTAAAAAGCTGACTTTAAATATTTTATGATTACTCAATACATATTTTACCTTCTATCAGCAGTGGCTATTGCCGGAGCATTGTTGGTTGTTTTCAACCGCAATCCCGTCTATAATGTCTTGGCTCTTATCATGACCTTTTTTGCCATAGCTGGTCATTATTTCCTACTCAATTCGCAGTTCCTCGCAGCCGTACACATTATAGTGTATGCGGGTGCGATTATGGTTTTGTTTTTATATGTGATTATGATGCTCAACTTAAATGTGGACGATGAGCCGCATAAAACCACAGCCGCAAGGGTCGGAGCAGTGATTGCAGGCGGTTCAATGATGCTCATCTTATTAGTTGCCTTAAAAAGTGCTGAACAAATGCTCATACCAGGCGATCCTGCGCCTTATTTGGGTTTAATTGGTCATCTGGGGAATGTGCTTTATACTCAATATTTATTGCCATTTGAAGTATCAGCAGTGCTGTTTTTAGTCGGCATGGTGGGGGCTGTCATGCTTGGAAAGAAAGAAATCCAATAAATGGGTAATAACTTTACGAGGGTTTGGAACCCTCGTAAAGTTATATAAAAAACAATTTTCTGTATAAATCTGTATAAAAATGCAACATCAAAATATTATCGAAGGCGTTCCATTGCTACACTATATATGGTTGAGTGCCATTCTATTTTCAATCGGCGTCATGGGCGTTTTATACCGTCGCAATGCGATTGTGATATTTATGTGCATTGAATTGATGCTCAATGCGGTGAATTTGCTGTTGGTCGCGTTCAGTCGTTTTCATAACGATGCGGGCGGTCAAGTTTTCGTTTTTTTCATCATGGCGGTGGCGGCGGCGGAAGTAGCGGTTGGATTGGCTATATTAATGATGATATATCGCAATACCAAATCTACGGACATTGACTTTTTGAATCGGTTGAAGTTTTAATAAAAAATATATGGCTCAGTTTCTAACAATTGCTTTAAAAGCAACCATCGTCATTAACAAGAAGCATATTTTCACAAACAGGATTCCTGCGGAGATTGCGCTTGAAACGGTGGCTAATAATTACGATTTAAACCTTTATGAATATTCTGAAACGGAGCATTTTCATCTTTGGAAATTGAAAGACGAGATTTTAGCGATTGAAATAGTGCCTTTTTTGGATAGTGTTTTTAAGTTTTATTACAATAATGAAGAAGAAAGCTATCAGAGCATTATTGGTGAATTGAAGCGACGGAAAAATTATGACAGTCTTTTCAAATTAGCGAAAGAAGCAGAATATGATCATTTTGAATTGGACAATAAACAATCTGCTCAATTTCACTTGAAAAAATTAGCCAGGCATTTGAAAGTGGATTTCAATTTCTTTCAATTGTTCAAAAGTGAACGCTTGCGGATGGATAACTTTGATAAGGTTATGGAGTTTTTACAAAATTGTATGCAAAAGGCATTTGCTGAATTTCAATTGAGTAAGGCGTTGGAGATTTATATTGTGGATACGAAACTTCAATGAAATTAATAGGAATTACTTGAATAACATGAAAAACCCTCAAAATACTGAGGGGGTAAAACATAAATTATGTCGCATTTAGTCTGGTTAATACCTTTATTTCCGCTCATCAGTTGGGCAATCATCGGTTTAGTGAACCGCAATCTGTCAAAGGGTTTGACGGGTACGATAGCGAGTGGTAGCGTTTTGGCTTCATTTGTTGTCGCCGTGATGATATTTATGGAGAAACTCCATAACCCTGCTCCTGAAATTATCACCCTTTTCGATTGGATTTCGGCAGGGAGCTTCTCTGCGAAGATGTCGTTCTTGATTGACCCCTTGTCGAGTATATTTTTACTCGTTATTACGGGCGTGGGCTTTCTGATTCATCTCTATTCGACGGGTTATATGCACGACGATGATGGCTTCCGCCGCTTCTTTTCTTACCTCAATTTGTTTGTATTTTTCATGTTATTGCTCGTTTTAGGGGATAATTTCTTGGTCATGTTCGTGGGTTGGGAAGGTGTTGGCTTGTGTTCATATTTATTGATTGGTTTTTGGTTTAAAAATATGGAGTATTCGAGTGCCGCTAAAAAGGCTTTTGTGATGAACCGCATCGGCGATTTAGGCTTGCTCATCGGCATCTTTTTAATCTACAGAACCACTCAAAGCATTGAATTCACAACCGTTTTAGGCGATAAATTAGGCAATTTTACTGAGGGGGTGGCTAATGCGTCGGCTATCCTACTTTTTGTAGGTGCTATCGGTAAATCCGCTCAGATACCTTTATATACGTGGTTGCCTGATGCGATGGCAGGTCCGACGCCTGTTTCGGCATTGATTCATGCGGCAACTATGGTGACAGCAGGTATTTATATGGTGGCGCGTTGCTCACCTTTATATATGCACGCTCCATTGGCGATGGATATGATCGCTTGGGTGGGAACGCTGACAGCGTTGTTCGCTGCAACTATCGGCTTTCAACAAATGGATATTAAGAAAGTCCTCGCCTACTCTACTGTTTCGCAGTTGGGATTCATGTTCGCAGCTTTGGGTGTGGGCGCGTTCTCGGCTGGTGTCTTTCACGTTGTGACACATGCATTTTTTAAAGCCTTGTTGTTCTTGGGCGCGGGTTCAGTCATTCACGCGATGCACCACGAGCAAGATATTCGTAAAATGGGCGGTTTAAGAAGTAAATTGCCGATTACGCATATTACTTTCTTACTTGGCTATCTATCTATCATCGGTTTTCCATTTTTTGCAGGGTGGTTTTCAAAAGATCTCATCATTTTGAAAGCACTTGAAAACAAGCCCGTGATTGGCTATTTATTGATACTTGGTGCTTTAATGACCGCCTTTTACATGACGCGTTTGTATGTCTTGACATTTTGGGGCAAGTTTAGAGGCACTGACGAGCAAGAGCATCATCTTCACGAGTCACCCCTCAGTATGACGGTGCCTTTGGTGGTGTTGGCAGGGCTTTCGGTCGTTGGCGGGTATTTATTGGATGGTTTTGTAGAACATAATCTCAATACGGTCTTGATGGATATGAAAATTGAAGGCGAATATCATGGCTTACACAGTATGATGTGGGGCGTGACGGCAGTGGTGTTGGCGGTAGCGGGTATTGGATTTTATATGTTTCTAAAAGATAGAAAACTGCCCGAAGATGTCGAAATGCAAGGCATTACTAAAACAGTTTACAATAAATACTACGTCGATGAAATTTATAACTCATTGATAACTAAGCCTTTAAACAGTTTGTCTGCGTTCTTATATAATATCGTTGAAAAGTTGGGCATTGATGGCAGTGTCAATAATGTAGGCGTTTTGACGCGGTGGTTGTCGAATACTTTGCGACGGACGCAGCAAGGCAGTGTGGATGTTTACTTTTTCGCTATGGTAATAGCTATTGTTTTGATTTTAGCTTTAAAGGCTTTATAAATAAAAAATTAGATTTATAATTTATGCTAACAGCAACTCTTATATTCTTTCCGCTTATTGCAGCCATTATGATGTTGGTTTTTGGAACTGACAGCTTCAAGCGGCAGTTAGCACTTTTGCTGGCTCTCGTGGAGTTGGGCATTCTCGGTTTTGCGGCGACTCAATTGGGTGCTAATCAAGCCGCTTTCAATCTCAACATACCGTGGTTACCTTTTGGAGCTAACTTCGCCGTTTCGATGGATGGCATCTCTTTTTTGATGGTGATGTTAACCTCGCTGTTGATGCCGTTGATTGTTTTATCCTCGTTTAAAAATGATTACTCGTGCCGTTTTTATAGCTTGATGTTTTTGATGCAAATGGCTTTGGTTGGCGTTTTCACGGCGATGGATGGCTTTTTGTTCTATATTTTTTGGGAATTGGCTTTGATTCCTATCTATTTCATTTGCCTTATTTGGGGCGGTGAAAATAGAGGACGCATCACATTCAAATTCTTTGTTTATACCCTCGCAGGGTCACTTATCATGTTGGCGGGCATTCTTTTCGTCTATTATGCTACACCCAGCGACCATTCTTTTGCGATAAATGCCTTGTACGAAGCGGGTAGAAACTTATCCGATGTTCAGCAAGCATGGGTCTTTTGGGCGATATTTGTCGCTTTTGCTATCAAAATGCCCGTGTTTCCTTTCCATACTTGGCAGCCTGATACATATGTTACAGCACCTACGCCTGGCACGATGCTTCTTTCGGGAATTATGTTGAAAATGGGTACTTACGGTTTAATCCGTTGGTTGATGCCGATGGTGCCGCAAGGTTGGAACGCATGGGGATTCACTGGTATCGTTTTGAGCGTCATCGGTATCGTTTACGCCTCATGTATTGCTTTAGTGCAGAAAGATTATAAACGCTTAATCGCTTATTCTTCTATTGCCCACGTGGGGTTGATTTCCGCAGG
>JAYTON010000712.1:0-2337 GCA_043747725.1 Saprospiraceae bacterium | reverse complement strand
ATTATGCAAGCATTAAATAATCAATATGATGTTTTTATCGTTTCGGCAGCTACAGAATTTCCTCAATGCCTAAATGAAAAACATGCTTGGCTGGGGGAGCATTTTCCATTTATCAGTTGGCAACAAATGTGCTTTTGTGGTTCAAAAACCATTATTCAAGCGGATATTATGATTGACGATCATTTTAAAAATCTCGATTATTTCTCCGGTCAAACCCTACTTTTTACTTCCACTCATAATATTTATGCCGATAATGGCAGACACCACCGCGTAAATAATTGGTTGGACATTGAAAAACTATTACTATAAAACTCTATGAAAATTAAACGTCTGGCAGTCGCCTTGTTCTTTTTTACGAATGGATTTCAATATGCTAATTGGGTAGCGCGGTTGCCCGAAATTGAAAAACTGTATAATATTTCACATGCTACGCTCGGTACGCTGTTGCTTTGTTCAGCGGCTGGTGCGATGGCAGCGATGCCTTTTGCGGGTTACTTGACGGTGCTTTTTGGAAGCCGCCGTATTACTATATTTACGGGTGCTTTGATGGTAGCTTTGATTCCTTTGATTCCTTTGATTCCACTTTTATCCAATTTATGGTTTATTGGTGGTCTCTTTTTTGTATTCGGTGTTTTGGGTGGTTCGGAAGATGTGGCGATGAATGGTCAAGCTGTATATGTGGAACGGATGTATGAGAAGCCCATTTTATCTTCTTTTCATGGTATTTGGAGCGTCGGTACGGCTTTAGGGGCCGGGTGTGGTGCCTTGATGGCGAAATTTCATATCGCACTTTTCACTCATTTTTTAGTGGTCAGTATATCGTGTTTAGCCGTTATTTTTTGGGCAGCTTTTAATTTGATTAGCGATAATATGTCGAAAATTGAATCAAATACTGAGGGGGGCTCTACTTTCCGATTGCCTACAAAAGCCATTGTGCCCATTGGCTTTATCGCCTTCTGTGGTATGACGGGCGAAGGCTCGATTGCCGATTGGTCGGCGTTGTATATGAATAAAGAAATAGGGCAGAGCGAGGCATTTTCAGCTATGACATTCGGCGCATTTGCTACGGCTATGACCATTGGGCGTATATTTGGTGATTATTATACTGCCAAATATGGTAAGCGTAATATGTTGATTTTCAATAGTTTATGTGCGATAGTAGGGCTTTGTTTAGCACTTTCAACGACTCAACCTTACGTTGTTTTATTTGGCTTTTTTATCGTAGGCTTGTCATTGGCGACGATAGTGCCGATAGTTTATTCTACAGCCGGCAATACTGAGGGGGTCGCTCCGAGCGTAGGGATTGCGATGGCAACGACGATAGGCTATGCAGGGTTTTTCGTGGGTCCACCGATTATCGGTTATTTAGCGGATATTTTTAATCTGCGGATAGGTTTACTTTTTACCGTGTTTTTATTCATCGTCATGTTTGCCTTAACCAATCGGTATATTAAAAAATGATTTGAAATGGAAATTAAAAAAGAGATAAATCAACAGGCTTTAGAGCCAAGCCCACATACCGAATTTATTTGGATTGACAATATTTCAACGCTTTTAGATAATAAATTTACCATTCCTTTTACCCAAATTAAATTTGGTATTGATTTTCTCATCGGCTTAATTCCGACGATAGGGGATTGGTTGAGCTTTGGTATTTCGTCGATTATTGTTTTCGCCATTGTGCGGCGCGGCGTGGGCATTGGTATGTTGCTTAAAATGATGGGTAATATTACGATGGATGCGACAATTGGTTCAATCCCTATTTTGGGCGATATATTTGATTTGAAATTTAAAGCCAATCGGCGAAACGTTGAAATGTTGAAACAATATTATATTGAAAATCCAAACCCTCCGAGTGCTAAACGCAGTTTTTTAATGGTTTTTTTGATGTTTTTTGCGGTGATGATAGGTATGTTGTTTGTGGTTTTTAAATTAATTAGCTGGATGTGGGGCTTGATTTTGATTTATTTTAATTAATAATTTCAGTAGAAAAATGAGGCGATATTCTTATTTTTGTTTCAAAAAAATCCATTAAATGAGTGAAAAAAATGACAAAAAATAGACTTGAAGCCTTTAGCGATGGCGTAATCGCTATTATTATTACCATCATGGTTTTAGAAATCAAAGTGCCACCTGGTGATACATGGGTTGATATTGCGCCTCTTTTGCCCATTTTTCTGAGCTATGTTATGAGTTTTGTATTTATCCTTATTTATTGGAACAATCACCACCATTTATTTCAAACCGTTAAACAGATCAATGGTAAAATATTGCTGGCTAATGGTCATTTACTGTTTTGGTTGTCCCTGATGCCTTTCGTAACGGGTTGGATGGGAG
>JAYTON010000711.1:0-2903 GCA_043747725.1 Saprospiraceae bacterium | reverse complement strand
AAAGTTAGAGCTACAAACGGTTTAATTACTCACATCTTTGGGGCTATCGCTACCGCTTTACTTTTTTGGCTCTTTTAACCCAATATTCGCATTATTTATAAATCATTGATTTCATAATATTTATAAAATTTAAAATGGAAAAAGTACAAGCCTATCTGAATCAAAACAAACAACGCTTTTTAGATGAATTGTTGGATATGTTGCGCATCCCCTCAGTATCAGCCGACCCAAAACAGAAAGATGAGATGCTTCGAATGGCTGAGGTTGTGAAAAAGCACCTTGAAGAAGCAGGCATGGATAAAGCAGAAATATGCTCGACTGATGGCTACCCTGTAGTGTACGCTGAAAAAATAATTGATAAAAAATTGCCTACCGTCTTAGTCTATGGTCATTACGATGTGCAGCCCGCTGACCCTATCGAATTATGGCATTCACCTGCGTTTGAACCAGTCATCAAAATAACAGATGTGCATCCCGAAGGTGCTATTTTTGCACGCGGCAGTTGCGACGATAAAGGTCAGTTTTATATGCACGTGAAAGCCGTTGAAGGGATGATAAAAACGGGCAATCTGCCTTGCAATGTCAAGTTTATGATTGAAGGCGAAGAAGAAGTGGGGTCGCCAAGTTTAGGCAAATTTTGTAAGGAAAATACGGATAAATTGGCTTGCGATGTTATTCTCATATCCGATACATCCATTATTTCCAACGATGTGCCGTCTATCACGACTGGACTGAGGGGTCTCACCTATCTTGAAGTGGAAGTGACGGGTGCGAATCGAGATTTACATTCAGGCGTGTATGGTGGTGCAGTAGCAAATCCAATCAATATTTTGAGCGAAATGATATCGTCATTGCATGATGATGCAGGCAGAATCACGATTCCGGGATTCTATGATGATGTGGTAGAAGTGACTTTAGCCGAGCGCGCTGAAATGGATAAAGCTCCATTTGACCTTGAAAAGTATAAAAAAGACCTTGAAATCAATGATATTGAAGGCGAACATGGCTACACGACCATGGAACGCACGTCCACGCGCCCGACTTTGGATGTGAATGGTATGTGGGGCGGATACACAGGTGCAGGTGCGAAAACAGTGCTGCCTTCAAAAGCCAATGCCAAAATTTCGATGCGCTTAGTCCCTAATCAAGACAATCAAAAAATATACAAATTGTTTGAAACGCATTTTAAAAAAATAGCACCCCCCTCAGTAAAAGTGAAGGTAGAGCCACACCACGGCGGTCAACCTGCGGTCACACCGACTGATACCATCGAATACAAAGCAGCACACCGAGCAATGGAAACGACCTTTGGCAAAGCACCGATTCCTAAGCGCGAAGGCGGCTCGATACCGATAGTCGCCCTTTTTGAAGAGGTTCTGAAAGTAAAATGCATTTTGATGGGCTTTGGCTTGGACTCAGATGCCTTGCATTCGCCGAATGAACATTATGGTTTATTCAATTTTTATAAAGGCATCGAAACCATACCCTATTTTTATAAATATTATGCTGAA
Source organism: Saprospiraceae bacterium (assembly GCA_043747725.1). Classification (GTDB taxonomy): domain Bacteria; phylum Bacteroidota; class Bacteroidia; order Chitinophagales; family Saprospiraceae; genus JAAFJT01. Next base: position 1,392 of record JAYTON010000711.1, on the reverse strand, counting down.
ATGAAATAAAAAGAAGGATGGGTGTAGCTTTTGTTAAATAATTACGTCAAAAAGAAATATTGGAATAATCGTTGTTTAAGGCAGTCACAGGGCTGCCTTTTCCATATAATGATAGAGTTGTGATTGCGAGAATAGGGATTGTCACTGCGAGGAACGTGGCAGAATTAAAGGGGTATGATTTTTTAAATTTATATAAAAACATTTGAAGTCTAAATAAAAATATAATTTCTTATTTCTGAAATTTCAGATTATTTATATTCAAATTTTGCAATTTTTGAAATTATATTTTGAAATGACCATACAAATGAGGTGTTCTTGAAATTTAATTTTTATGTTTTTTATAACTATTTGATTTTCAACCTTGATTTTATGGAAAAAACGCATGTACTTTGTAGTAATTATTACATTGAATGAGTATAGAATATCAAAGTCACAACTTCTTAAAAAAATTATTTGACTACAAGGCTAGGTAACATTTTCAGAGTCTTTTAACAAAACTAAACTATAATTAATTACATGAAACCAACCCTTTTAATCCTCGCAGCAGGTATTGGTAGCCGTTATGGCGGTTTAAAACAGGCAGATTCAGTAGGTCCTTCTGGTGAAGCAATCATTGAATATTCAATTTTCGATGCAATTAGAGCTGGCTTTGGTAAAGTCGTTATTGTCATTCGTAAAAGTATTGAGCAAGATTTTAAAGAAAAATTTGTGGGCAAATTTGATGATAAAATCAAGGTAGAATATGCTTTTCAAGAGCTGGATTCGCCGATTGAAGGTATTAGCAAATTTCCTGAAAGAAAAAAACCTTGGGGCACAGGTCATGCGATGCTCGTAGCTAAAGACCTCATCAAAGAACCCTTCCTCGTCATTAATGCAGACGATTTTTATGGTTTTTCTGCTTTCCAAAAAATGGCAGATTTCCTAACAAATCGTTGTACGCCTACGCATAGTGGCATGGTCGGTTATTTGCTAAAAAATACTCTTTCTGAAAATGGTTCGGTCAGTCGCGGCGTTTGCGAAGTGAACGATAGAGGACATTTGAGTTCTGTAACAGAGCGGACTAAAATCAATCGCGATGAAAAAGACGAACAAATTTATTATCACGAAGATGATAAGCACGTTCATTTGCCCGAAAATACCATCGTTTCAATGAATTTTTGGGGTTTCCACCCCTCAGTATTTGAGTTAACTCGCAAGATGTTTGTTGATTTTGTCAAAAATAATCAAGACAATTCAACCGCCGAATTCTATATTCCTAAAATTGCGAATACTCTTATTGAGCAAAAAATCGCTGATTTAACAGTGATGACTACGCGCGATCAATGGTATGGCATCACTTATCAAGAAGATAAACAAACGGTGCAAAATGCGTTTTGGGCATTGACGACTATT
>JAYTON010000710.1:0-2559 GCA_043747725.1 Saprospiraceae bacterium | reverse complement strand
TTCCCATGACCGAAAAGCGTGAACATAAAATTTTGAGCGTCATTATCGCAGACGACCATCAGTTGTTTGTAGAAAGCCTTCGCTTGCTTTTACAATCCAACGATGCCTATCATTTCAACATAACAGGCGTTGCTTATTCGGGCGATGAATTGTTGAATTTATTGAAAGTCAATAAGCCTGATTTACTTTTATTAGATATTAATATTCCGACTAAAAACGGATTGGAGGTATTGCAAGAAGTGAAAAAGACGATGAAAGGCACCCGCATCCTCGTACTCACCATGTACGATGATCCTAAAATCATCAAATCAGCATTCGATATGAATGTTGACGGTTATTTGCTTAAAAACTGCGGCAAGGATGAATTATTAGACGCTATCGAAACCGTTTTAAATGGTGAGGTCTATATCGGGAAAGGCGTCAGCGTAGCAAATCATCAATCTGAAACATCTAATTTTGAAGACATTTTCCAGAAAAAATTCAGCTTGACTAAGCGTGAAATTGAAGTTTTAAGACTGATCACTCAGGCGCGGAACAATGGTTCAATTTCAAAAGAGCTTTATATCAGTGAACAAACGGCTGCAGTTCATAGAAAAAACATCATGCGCAAAATTGGCGTCAATAGCACAGCCGCTCTCATTCGCGTGGCGTATGATAATCAATTGATATAGTTCAAATCTGTCAATAATGCCTTGAAAAAGGGTTAAAAAGCCTTAAAATGGTCGGTAAGCGTAGAGCTTTTACCGACCATTTTTATTTTTAACATAAGGATTAATTGACCTTAAAAGCCTACCTCTTAACTGTTAAATTTATACTTGCACATAAAAATACCCTAATTAGAGTATGTTTGATAATTAAAATCATATTAGCTTTGTGTTCAGAAAGGTTAAATATTTATACTTTCCATTTTTATTTTTCCAAAAACCTGAATCCTATGAACTTTGTAAAAAGCAAACAAACCGAGACATTTGCGTATGTCCTTGAGTTGAAAAAAAATCTTGGAATAAGGCTGCTCTTCTTAAAATGATGACACATTGACTGTGATTCATCATTGGCTTCTGTTTTTGGCTACTCCCTTAAATCAAATATTTAAAATGTTAAAAATGCTCGGTTTGTAAAAGACGAACAGACGATTACGAACTCGAAATTTCATTCCGTGAACATCGCAAAAACCGACACTCAATGAAGCAACACTTCATTTTCATGTTTTTCATGGCTCTTGTAATGCCCACAATTGGGCAAGTCACTTTTATTGCACCGACAAAAAATGTCACTAAAGGCGATATAGTAAGCGTCGAAATTCGTGTAAAAACGCGCGACAGTATTTCTGCTTTGCAATTTACGCTTGAATGGACTCCCTCAGTGTTGGAGTTCAAATCGGTAGATAGTGTCATGCTTCCTTCCAGTTCAATGGATATATTTGGTTTAAATAGTGTTGCACAGGGCAATTTAAAATTTTTATGGTTGAGTGCTACAGATGGCATCAATATACCTGATAGCTCAATAATTTTCAAACTCAAATTTAAAGCCATTGGCGATAAGGGCACATTCAGCGACATCAAATTCACCAATTCTCTTATCAAAATAAAAGCCTTAAATCCTAAAATAGAAAGCCTTGTTACGACGACTCGCGATGGGTTGGTGACTGTAAATATGTCAAGTGCTATCGTAATTGTGTCTGATAATACTGAGGGGGGGATTTTATTACATCAAAATATACCGAATCCTGTTCAAAATATGACTAATTTCCCCTTTGAATTAAAAGAATCGGGCGAAGTCAGTTTAGAAATATTTGATACTGTTGGCAGAATGGTTTTTCAAAAAAAAGCATTTTTCAACTCAGGCAAGCATCAAATAGAGATGAATACTGAGGGGGTGCTACAAAAAGGCACTTATATATATGGCATCAGAACAAATCGCAGATTTATTAGCCGCACGCTTTTAAAGATATAATTTTCATTAAAATTCAATAAAAACTGATTTAAGGCGAAACGACGTTTCGCTGTTACCAAAAACTTGATTTACTAACTTTCCCAAACTCCAATCTCTAATGGCAAGTAGAATATTTACTCACCTTGTATTAGTGCTCGGTTTGTTTTCAGCCGTAAGTCTGAAAGCTCAACAAGTAACATTTACAATTTCACCAAGCATGGTGACGCCGGCAGTGGGCGATACTGTTCGTCTAAATGTGGTCGTGACGAATTTTACGAACATTATCAGTTTCCAATACGCTATGGATTGGGATGCTAATTTGTTTCAATTTGTAACGATTGACAATAAAGATAATATGCCAGATAAGCAAAATCTGGATTTCAATAATTATACACCCAGTGCCGTCATTGTAGGATGGAGTGCTGTGGGTGGTGCTCAACGCAGTGCACCTAACGGAACAGTTATTTACCGACTCAACCTCAAGGTAAAAGCTGCTTCGTCTAACTATTGGGCTAAATTCACGGGCGATGGCACCAGTTTGGAAGTGATTCAAGCAGGTCAGAGCGTGACGCCTGTTTTTGGTAATTTGGGTAACCCTCCAGGTGGAGCCAGTACAGCCTTAACTGT
>JAYTON010000709.1:0-1898 GCA_043747725.1 Saprospiraceae bacterium | reverse complement strand
TTCACTACAGGACTACCCGGACCGGGTATAACTCTAATGACAAAAGCGGAATTTTCATCAGATACTGAGGCGTCACTTTTCAACTCTTTGATAAACAATTGTCTGCTCTCTAAATAAAGTGAATATTCCCCAAAACTTAAATATCTGCCACTTTCAATGAATCTCGGTATCTCCCGTTCATTGATGACTCTTTTAGCGATGACCAATCGAATTTGACTTCCCTCGCGCACCCTCACACCATTCCCTAATTTTTTATATACATCTTCATTGCCTACAATCACTTGTAAAATAGTACCATCCGATAGGTTAGGGTCTGCTATTGTATCGATTCTACTAATTTTTACCTTCGCCATATTGAGCAATTCGATGTACAAATCTACTTGGTCATTGCCTTTTATATCGGGTAAAGCCACTAAATTGCCTTTATTGGTCGTGATTTTTACATAAATTGTCCTACCCGTTTTGACATAAGAATTGGCTGATGGATTTTGCTCTAAAACTATATCAGCAGGAAAACTTTCACTATAAATGGAATCTGTCACGACGATGTCGAAGCCTTCGTTATCTGCCATGCGTTCTACCTCTTTCATGTTTTTTTGGACATAATTGCCTACACGGACAGCATCGCCATGGCGCGTAAAACATTTCATAAACCAAAAAATGAGGAAGAGCAAACCAGCGATAATGGCTATTTGCTTACCGAAATTTTTCCAAAAAATGCGGCTCGATAGGAAATAATAAACTTCCTTACCAAAGCCTTTGACGTTTTCCCAGATGTTGTTCATTTTTATTCTAATCTAATTGATTGCATAATTTTTAAGTATCTCCAAACTCCAAATTTCTAACTGACAAATTACTAATTCCCAACACATTCCTTAATTTGCCGCGTATAAAATTCCGTCATCGTCCACCCATGAGCGCGCACCATTTGAGGCACTATGCTGCTTTCAGATTGCCCTGGCACAGTATTAATTTCGAGCATATAGGGCTTGTTATCGGCTTCGTTCCAAATAAAATCTATTCTGACGATGCCTTTGCAATTAAAAATTTGGTAAACTTTTTTAACCATACCCCTCAGTATTTCTGCCTTATTTTCATCAATCGGTGCTGGAATCAGCTCTTCACTCGCCCCTTCATATTTGGCTTCATAATCGAAAAAAGCTTTTTTAGAGCACACCTCACATATCGGTAAAACGACCACTTCGCCTTCCGTTTTGAAACAGCCTACTGTAAACTCGCGCCCTTTGATAAACTCTTCTACTAATATTTGATCATCCTCTTGAAATGCCCTGTCCAACGCACCTTGCAAATCTTCTGCCTTCTCCACTCGACTCATACCGATGGATGAACCACCGTTATTCGGTTTTACAAAAACAGGTAACTGCAAAGTATTCAGAATAGAATCAGTAGGAACAGGCGTGTTTTTAAACAAATGTACCGATTTTGCTACGTTTATGCCACTAAAAGCGGCTGTTGCCACCGTCCACCGCTTGTTGAAAGTCAGGGCGGAAGTGATGGCATCGCAAGAAGTATAAGGAATTTGGAGCATGTCAAAATAGCCTTGCAACTTGCCATCTTCGCCCGGCGTACCGTGAATGATGATTAATACTGCATCAAAATTGATTTTTTCATTCTGAATGTGAAGAGAAAAATCATTTTTATCAATCAATGAAACATGACCATTTTTCTCGGTGTGAAACCATTTTTCTCGGTCAATTTCAATTTTATACACATTATAGAGTGTCGGGTCAATATTTTTTTCAGCGACCACCGCGCTGCCCAGCGAAATCACCCGCTCACCCGAATATCCACCTGCTACAAGAGCAATATTTAATTTTTTCATAAAAAAACAGTCTAATCTCTGATTTCTAATTTTCTAATATCTACTTATTAACCGT
>JAYTON010000708.1:0-3025 GCA_043747725.1 Saprospiraceae bacterium | reverse complement strand
AAATCTTCTTTGTAAAGAAAAATTTTATGTCGCTCATAGCCACCATCAAATCTTTTGGTGCTTTCCGTGAGGGTTAAGTAAAAATCTTCCCCTTTTGTTCTTCTGACATCGAAAAAATAAGTTCTTCGTTTTCCGGCACGAACCTTCTTTGAATAGACACTTTCAAAACGCTTGGAATTTCTCTCGTTATCCACTTTTTCTTTTTTTATTTAAACAAAAAATTTCTTCCGTTACAAAAGTAATTATTTGTTTCAAATATTAGGCTTCTTTACGAATATTTTAAATCATTTTTTAAAAGGTAACAAATATTTTATTGTGTAAAATTCTGATTCTCAATATTTTATAATAAATATTTTGCCCATTTCCCAATTTAAATTTTTTGAAAAATTGCAAAAAAGTATGTCACAACCCGTTAATACTGAGGGGGTAGAGACTTTAAACTTTTAAATTTTTGATTTTAAATTTTGCATTTTGCAGTTAAATCATTCCTACAATTTATGCTTCTCAATCATCTCCAACAATTCGTCCCGATAGTTTTTCCCAATAGGCAAATGCTTAGGTTGCCCTTTTTCCATCACCTCCACCATATTGCCGACGATGGCATTTATCTTATCCATGCCCACAATGTAAGAGCGATGAATGCGCACAAACTGACCCACAGGCAATTTATCTTCGAGGCTTTTCATGGTCTGCAAAGAGATAACACGCCCTGTTTCGGTGCGGATAATCACATAATCCTTCAAGCCTTCGATATAAAGAATATCGACGAACTTGACGCGGACTAATTTTTTATCACTTTTCACAAAAAAGTAATCCGTTTCGCCCGTATTAGTGCCTACTGCAATAGAATTGCCATCGGGTATTGGAGCCACTTCTTTATTATGAAGTTCATGTTGCTCAGTGGCTTTGTTCACGGCTTTCATGAATCTATCCATCGAAATGGGCTTCAACAAATAGTCCAAAGCATTCAACTCAAAACCCTCCACCGCGTAATTCGGATAGGCTGTTGTGAACACCACCATCGGCGGTTTTGACAAGGTTTTGAGAAATTCAATACCTGTCAGTTGCGGCATTTGAATGTCCAAAAACATCAAATCAATATCATGATTTTTCAACATTTCATTGGCTTCAAAAGCATTATTACAACGCCCAATGAGGTTCAAATCGGGCATTCGCGAAACATACGTTTCAAGAACATCCAGTGCAAGCGGTTCATCGTCAACGATTATTACGTTCATAATTGAATAGATATTTGATAATTAGGAATTAGGAATTAAATATTAGAATATAGACAGTTAAAATATTGATAATCAATGTTTTATGATGATTGAATTTTTACCTTTTTTGAACGGTTCAATATCCATTGAGCCATTTAATCTCATCCATAAATTGACGCCATACGTGTTGGGTTTGTCAAAAATATCCAAATGATAGCCTTCGGGATAGAGTATTTCTAAACGCCGTTTCACATTCACCAAACCGATGCCACCGCTTCTGCGATGCTCCTGCGCGGGTTGCTTTTCTGGCTTGCTATTTTCAACATATAAGTTCAATTCATTTTTATCAATAAATATATGAATTTGGACAAAACCGGCTGAAATATGGTTGGCAGCCCCGTGTTTGAAAGCATTTTCAATAAAAGAAATAAAAATTAAAGGGGCTACTTGCAAATCGCCAACCGTGCCTTCTACCTCAAATTTTATATCCAAATGCTTATGCCGCAGCTTTTCTAAATCCAAATAATTGCGAATATAAGCGATCTCTTTACTGAGGGGTACGAGTTTTTCATTACATTCGTAGAGCATATACCGCATCATTTCAGAGAGCTTAATGACCACTTCGGGTGCTTCATCTGATTTTTTTAAAGTCAGAGCATATAGACTGTTCAATGTATTGAAAAGAAAATGCGGATTGATTTGCGATTTTAAAAAATTCAATTCGGTTTGCATCGTCCGTGTTTCAAGTTCCTGTTGTACGCGCGTTTGCTTAGCCCAATCCGTCGTAATTTTCACGAGTGTTGAAACGCCAGCGGTAATCAAAGAAATCAAATAATAATAGGTTTGATGCTCCCGTAATTCATTTTGCAAATTTGGAAAATGGCTAAATTTATTGAATAGAATAAAAATTTTAATCGGCGTCACGACCAAAGCGGCAACCATTAAAATGCCTAAATATGTCCACAACTTATTGTGAGTCAAGTATTTAGGTATTAAATATTCGCTGTTGATGTAATAAATGGCTGCATAAAAAAAGACATTCACCAACTCATTTGTAAAAAAAAACATAAAACTTGCATCGCCGCCTTGCATCTCTACAACAGTAAGAATACACAGCAGCGTGAACCAAAACGCCGCATGATAGATGACTCGGCGCGTCAGAATCAATTTGATATTTGATATATATGAGTTCATTTCAATGGCTAAGTAACTGCCTTTGCTATTAATCATACATTTTATTAGATTAAAACGCCTTTATTTTGGATTAAACAGAGTGTGAGTGTTAGGATAAATCAGATAGTTTTTACTTTTGCTCATATTCACTTCACAATATAATTCAATCGCCGCATGATTATCGGTTTCGATGCCAAACGGGCTTTCAATAATTTTACAGGCTTAGGCAATTACAGCCGAACGCTGATAGAAACCCTTGCAAAATACTACCCTGAAAACGAATATCATCTTTTTACACCTAAAAAAATACACCATCCGCGTTTGGATTTTATACAAGCATACCCCTCAGTATCGGTGCATTTTCCAACGGGTTTTATGCGTAATATTCATCCATTGTGGCGCTCTTACTTCATTGCGAATGATATTTTAAGAGAAAAAATAGATATTTTTCATGGTTTATCGCACGAATTGCCTTTGAAAATGCCCAAAAATGTAAAAATGGTGGTGACCATTCACGACCTGATTCATGAGCATTATCCTCAATTTTATCCATTTATTGATAGAAAAATATACTCATGGAAATTCAAATCAGCTTGTATAAAAGCGGATGTCGTGGTGGCTATCAGTGAAGCGAC
>JAYTON010000707.1:0-2466 GCA_043747725.1 Saprospiraceae bacterium | reverse complement strand
AGCTGCTCAAATACTGGTGGATATTATGAGTTCCAACAATTTACATGAACCCTTCCAAGAGGTACTTTTAAATACTGAAATCTGTATTCATGATTGAAGTTTGATTTAAATTTGTATCCCTCAGTATTTTGTCTATTTTAGCGACGATTTTTATTTGAAATTTTAACTCAGCCAATCGTCATTGAAATGAAAAGCCGCTACACAATCGTTTTTTATACCCATATCATCTGTTTATTATTATTCTCTGCTTGTAAAAATGCGCCTACTGAACAAGCTGGAGATAACTCTGCTGATACTTCATCAGCCCTTTTTACCTTGCTCGCCCCTGAAAAAACCCATGTTGATTTTCAGAACAATATTACTGAGGGGTTGAACACCAACGTTTTGATGTATGAATATTTTTACAATGGCGGCGGCGTAGCAGTCGGCGACATCAACAACGATGGGCTCGACGATATTTATTTCACCAGCAATATGGAATCCAATCGCCTCTATCTCAACAAAGGCAATATGACTTTTGAAGATATTACTGCCTCCGCAGGTGTTGCTGGTCGTGATGGACCTTGGAAAACAGGAACGACGATGGCAGATGTGAACGGCGATGGTTTATTAGATATTTACGTTTGCTATTCAGGCAATCTCAAACCTGAAAAAAGAGCCAATCAACTATTCATCAATCAAGGCAATCAAGGGGGCAAAGGCGTCACTTTTGTAGATAAAGCAGCCGAATATGGCTTAAATAGCTTCGGTACAAGCACTCAAGCCACCTTTTTTGATTATGATAAAGATGGCGATTTGGATATGTTTTTACTCAATCACAATCCCAAATCACTCCCCGTTTTAGATGAAGCTTCTACCGCAGAACTCCTCAAAAAAGATGACCCTAACAATGGTATGCGCCTTTTTAGACATGATAAAGGTAAAAATGGCGAACCTTTTTTTACAGATGTTACCACTCAAGCGGGCTTGTTAAGTTCGGCTTTATCCTATGGTTTAGGGGCTGCAATGGCTGATTATAATGGCGATGGCTGGACGGATATGTACATTTCAAACGATTATACCATTCCCGATTTTCTCTACATCAATAATAAAAAAGGTGGTTTTACAAATGAATTAGCTAAAAGTATAGGGCATAATTCTCAATTTTCAATGGGCAGTGATGCCGCCGATATTAATAATGATGGATTGACGGATATTTTCACTTTGGACATGTTGCCCGAAGACAATCACCGCCAAAAACTTTTGGTTGCACCTGATAATTATGAGAAGTTTGATTTCAATGTCAAAATTGGGTTTGGGCATCAATATATGCGGAATATGCTCCAAATGAATCAAGGCATGGTTCAAAATCAATTAACTTTTTCAGAAATAGGTCAACTGGCTGGTATCTCTAATACTGACTGGTCGTGGTCAGCCTTGTTCGCAGATTATGACAACGATGGTTGGAAAGACCTCTACATCACTAACGGCTATTTAAGAGACTACACCAATTTGGATTTTTTGAAATACATGGGTGATTATATGCAAAACAACAAAGGCAATATTCAGCGTCAAAATGTATTAGAATTGGTTAAGAAAATACCGGCTTCTAACCTCACTAATTATATGTTCCAAAATAATGGCAATAGCCATACTGAGGGGGGATTAACCTTTAAAAAAATAAGTTGGGGAACTGCTAAACCATCCAATAGCAACGGGGCTGCTTATGCCGATTTGGACAACGATGGCGACTTGGATTTAATCGTCAATAATATCAATCAAGCTGCATTTATTTATCAAAATGAGGCGGATAAACAGCCGAATAAAAACCATTATTTAAACATAAAATTGCTTGGAAATGAGCAAAATCGCTTAGGATTAGGGGCGAAAGTCACCATTTATAGTTCCCCCTTTGGGGGTCAGGGGGCTGAGGCTATGCAGTTTTTGGAGCAAATGCCGACGCGAGGTTATCAATCCAGTGTATCGCCAATTTTGCATTTTGGCTTAGGTCAAAGCCCTACAATTGACTCTTTAAAAATCGTTTGGTTGAGTGGAAAACAGCAGTTGATTAAAAATATAAAAGGCGACCAATTGCTTGTAATTGAAGAGATTGCTTCGTCCCTCGCAATGACAGCTTCGTCTGTCTCAATGACCCCCTCAGTACAAGCATCTATTTTTAAAGAAATTCCATCATCAATCGTTTATAATACTACTAAAACAGCAATAAATGATTTTAAAAGACAACCTCTATTGACCAATCCTCTATCTTTTGTAGGTCCCTGTTTAGCTAAAGGCGATGTTAATGGCGATGGTTTGGAAGATGTTTATGTAGGGGGTGCAAGTGGTCAAGCAGGTGCAATATTTATTCAAAATAAAAACGGCTCTTTCTCAACTAAACCTCAACCTTCCTTTGAAGCGGATAAACAAAGTGAAGATGCTGATGCCCTATTTTTCGATGCCAACGGCGATGGTTTCAAGGATTTATAT
>JAYTON010000706.1:0-6487 GCA_043747725.1 Saprospiraceae bacterium | reverse complement strand
ATGCCTTTATCAGCATAATTTTTAAACTCTTTCATAAACTCAATTACGGCACTATCCGTCGCCCCGATTTTGAAACCGCCTGATCCAGTGAATACGCCACCATCTTTATTGGCATTAAAACCTGATCTGCAACCATACGTCCAGCCTTTGTCTTCGCGCATATTCAAGTTGACGCGGCTATTGAACGCACCACCAAGCGGAAAATTCATCAAAGTCGTGCGATAATATTCGCCCGTAGCATCGTAAGGCGTTTCGGTCACGTAGCCAATGCGGATTTCAGATTGTGCCGATTTAGGTTTATCCACCAAATACAACTTCGTTTTACTGATGGGTTGCGCACCTTTCACCTTAGGAATATCCGTTTTACGGGGTGTCCATTGATCCAAAAATTGGAGTTTAGGCATAATTGTTTTTTCATCAATATTACCTACCACCACTAATTTAGCCACATTCGGCGCATAAGCCTTTGTATAAAACGCATTCACATCTTCAAGTGTCAACTTTGCGAGGGTTTCATTATAGCCTGAGGTCGGTGTTGCCTTGATATTTTCTTTACCAAAAAGGGTTTTATTGTAAATATTAGAAGCAATAAATGCCGGTTGTGATTGCTGTATTTTATTTTGCTCCATACTTTGTTTGATAATGCGGTCAAAATTCGCTTGCTCAAATTTAGGGCGCAATATTTTTTCTGCCAAAAGATTAAGAGTCTTATCAACGTTTTTAGTCGGCGATTCTACATAAATATCCATGCTTTCAGTTCCTGCTGAGAATGAGATAGTCGCTCCGAGTTTATCCAATTCGCTGGAGATTTGCTCTGAACTCATACTTTGGGTAGATTCATTCATCATTTTGGCGGTAATATCCGCCAAACCGGCTTTGCCTAAATCATTAGCTAACAGCCGATGTCCGCCTTCAATACTAATCAAAACAGTCACTTTCGGGACTTCATCGTTTTTAGTACCCATTATTTGGATGCCATTTTTGAACTTAGATGTCCAAGTGGTGGGCACTTTAATGACAGGACTGACGCCGCCCGTTGGCTTTTTACTTCTATCAAATGAGTCCTTTGCTTTCACATATCTCATACCTGCATAGCCATAATCAGGCGCCTTATACCCCTCAGTATTGACGGTATAATTATCAGCTGCAGCCACTGAACTCGCTTGCCCTTTCGGATAAACACTTAAAATAACACAATTTTTATTTTTAATGTACTGATTATAAACTCGCATGACATCAGCTTTGGTCACAGCATGGCTGCGTTTCCATTCTTCCGTCATGAAATTTGGATTGTTTTGATAGGTTTGATATGCCGCTAATTGCGACACTTTACCTGCCACGCTTGAAAGACTACCAATCGTATTGGATTCATAACCGGCAATATAGCGCGTAATATCATCGTCAGAGGCGCCATTTTTTTCAAACTCCGTTAAGGTTTGGCGTACCATTTTTTCCATATCTGCCAATGATTTGCCAGGCAATGGTAAAATACGGAAGGTAAATTCGCCTGATAATTCTGAAGACGAATTGAACGCTGCCGCTTGCGTAGCGGATTGCGTTTTAATCAAATTTTTATACAATAATGAGTTTTTATCTTGACCTAATATCTTAGCCAAACAATCCAAAGCCGCTTCATCGGCTGAATATCTCGGACAGGCAGGGAAAGTCATGGTCAAAAGCGGCACTTTTATATATTGATCTTCATAAGAGCAATAACGGTCTTTTTCCAAAGCGGGCATCATGCTCGGCATATTGGTCACCGCCTCACCGCGAGGAATAGAACCGAAGTATTTTTCCACCAATTTCAAGGCATTTTGAGGGTCAACATCGCCGCCAATCGTGATAACAGCATTGTTGGGCCCATACCAACGGAGGAAAAAGTTTTTCAAATCATTGACATTCACGCGGTCAAGGTCTTCTACATAACCAATCGTCAGCCATGAATACGGATGCCCATAAGGATACATATTTTTCGCCGCTACTTCTTGGCTAAGTCCATAAGGGCGGTTGTCATAATTCTGCCCGCGCTCGTTTTTAACGGTCGAACGTTGCACTTCAAATTTCTTTTGAGTGACCGCATCCAACAAAAAGCCCATTCGATCCGCTTCGAGCCAGATAGCCGTTTCAAGTTGATTGCTCGGCAGAGTTTCGTAATAATTGGTGCGGTCGCGATTGGTCGAGCCATTGAGCGTACCGCCTGCAGCCGTAACTAATTTAAAATGCTCTTCATCGGCTACGTTGTCCGAGCCTTGAAACATCATGTGCTCAAAAAAATGCGCGAAGCCTGATTTACTGATTTCCTCACGCGCCGAGCCTACGTGATAAGTGACATCCACATGCACCAACGGGTCGGAATGGTCTTCATGCACCACAACGGTTAAGCCATTGGGCAGCACATATTTTTCGTAAGGAATCAATATCTCATCACCTTTGCGCGTGATTTTTTCTACCAATTTGGCTTGAGAAAAGCCGAAAGGGGCAGTCGTTATTATCATTAAAAATGACAAAGACAATAATTTTAGTTTTTTCATATAAAATGATTAGTTTGGTGAAAAAGGAGATTTAAAAAACGTGATAACCCTAAAAACAAGAAATGGTTTCTAAGGTTGCTCAAAGTTACACCAACGCATTCTTTCATTTCAAACATCTATAAAAAAACTAATGAATTTAGATAGAGGAGGGGTTTTCTTAGATATAGGGCTTGAAATGGACGATGATACTGAGGGGTATGGCTGGACACCGATGAGTAATAATTTTGTTATTTGTTAAATGTTTTATAATTTTAAAAAAAATCGTAAAAATATTTTGTCATAAAATAAAAACGTAGTAACATTATGCTTTCGTAAAAATAATTTCTTAAACCATTAAACAATTTCCCAAAATGAAAAATTGTTCTTCAACGTTCTTCAACGTTCTTCAACATGGCTAATACTTTGCCTTATTAGCATTTACCTTTCAAGCTGTCGCAACGATGTGCAAATTATCCCTTCCGACACAAAAACTGAGCAACTTAGTAGTGAAATTAACGAAATCAAAGCATGGTTTGAAAACAACGCACACGCTTCCAACTTAACCAATTGCAATTCAAATCGAAATTTTCAGCCTCGCTGGAATAGGTCACGAGACGGTGGTGATAGACTTGAATTTGACATTTTTGAAGATGGAAAAATACCCATGCCTAAACTTTCTGGAACAGGTTTGAAATCTGGACGCATGAAATTCGTTTCTAAAAAGAATAATGGAAATGGAAATGCGAATGGACAAGGAATGATTGTTAGTTTTATTCCTTTTCAAAGTTTTACTGGGGACATTTCTAAAGTCAGCACATCAAATTTTAGAATAATGAATTTTGACGGTATCATCGCCTTTGACGAGCTAAATGGCTGCTCTGGAAATGCCTATAAAGTTGACAAAGGTGTTGTTATGAATAAATTGACTATTGCTATACCCAATCAACTAAATCCACGTTGTGGCGAAGCTTATATCACTACTACTGATTATTATACAATGGTATCTTCACCAGCCTATCCTCAAAATGGCTGTACCGTAAGTTTTGCATATTCAAGCCAGTCTACTATTTATGGTGTACCTTGCTTAGATACTCCTGGTAGTGGTGGTAATTATGGTAGTAGTAGTGCTTCAGGTTATGACGCAACTTATAATGATTTTTTAGCAGGATATACTGTAAATGCTATGAATAGAATATGCTCAACAACATTTCAATTCCAACGAGTAGTAGATCCTACAGCTCAAAATACTCGTTTAGAGGCAGGGATGAGAAATGATGGGATAAACTTCACCGTGCCTGCATCTTCAACCTATACAGGGGATAGAAGTTTTGGCTTTAACTACGTACTATTCGGACTTCCTGAATTTGCAACGAATTTTCAGCAAGGTGTTTCCTTAAGTGATGCGGCAAGTATTGTAAGTGGGGCTATTAACCAAGCTGTTATAGCAATACAACAAGATATCTCAATAAATGGTATAATAACAACTGGTAATAGTGTTGGAGGTGGAGGTATAACAACTAGCAATGGTAGTACTATTCCATTAAGTCCTGTATTGTCAGATAATTTCTGGTTACGTGTAAATATCAATATTTCCAATTCATTAGGGATTAATCCTATTACTAATACTGTTCTTAAAACTTATACTCAACGTCAAAGTGGTGGAACAGTATATACTACTCCCAATAGTCAAAACCCCACTCAAACTATAGTATTTAATATACCCGTTACAGCACCAGGCTGTCAATAAATTTAACTAAATATAGAAAAAATTGGAGAAAGAATTTACTATCTCTTTCTCCGATTTTTCATTCCTTATCGTCTTTTCTAATTAGGCTGAATCTCAATATGAAAAAAATATTTTGTTCGTATATTTTATCAATGATGTGTTTTTTATCTATTCAAGGTCAAACGAATGAGATTGATACCATCCCTTCATTAACAATAACAACATTAGAAATAAAAATTTATAATAAACCAATACCTGCCAATTTTGGCTTTAATGCACCCTTTTCAAGTATGTATAAAGGCGAATTATTACATTGTATATCAAATTTATTAGGGGTACCTATTACCAGAATCAAAACAAACCCTAACCCACCTGAAAAATATATAAGTTATAATGTATTTAGCACTTACAAAGTTAACGAGTTAGCGCAAAGAGTATTAGACGATTTAATGATGCACCTTTCTTTTGAACTAAGTGATGTAGTGGATACTTGTGATGTTTGGATACTTACTGTTAAAGATAGCTCTAAATTAGATAGATTTTCTTGGGCAAAGGATAGCCCCGATGGGACAACAACGACTGGTTGGAAAGGAAATCGTAGTGAATTTCATTTTTTTGGTCAAACCTTAACGAGGATAGCAGCAGATTTTGAGAAAGATTCTGAAAAATTTATAGTTATTTCTGACAGTGATGATTCCGGTGACGAACCACAACGATATAAATTTACTGTTCCATATCCTTACATAAATATCGATACTCTTTCGTCTTATTTAGAAAATAAATATGGTGTTACTTTAATCAAGGAAAAAAGAGCAATAAAAAAGGTATATGTAAATTTTAAAAAATAAAAATAATTAAAATAAAATTTAATGATTAAAATTTGGAATAAATGCTATCATCAAAACTATATTTGACACTTTCTATATATCTCTTTTTCACTTACCACCCTTTTGAAAATGACATAAAAACGGCTGTTAAATTTCTAAAACAAGAAAAAACAACCATTTTACAAATAAAAAACACGTCTAATACTGAGGGGGATGAAGCCTTAGCCATAGTCTTTCCAGAGTTGCTAAGATGGAACGCCTTTAGTGATTTTCTTGAAACTACGGCTTTGGAGTTGATTTATATTCAAAATGGAAGTAATGCAGCGAATTTTTCAATTGGTCATTTTCAAATGAAACCTCGCTTTATTGAACAACTTGAAACCTATATTGCCACGCATGAAGAGAACCTAAAGACCTTTGATTATGTGGTTATCAGAGGAAAAACAGATTCGGAAAGTCGTAGAGAACGAGTAAATAGGCTCAAACAATGGGCTTGGCAATTGCGATATGCCCACGTTTATTGGTTAGTCGCTCAAGATGTTTTCAAACATCGGACTTTCAAAACAAAGAAAGACCGTATTCGATTTTATGCTACTGCTTACAATTATGGCTTTTTAGGGGCAGAAACCGAAATAGAAGCCCGCCTCTATCGAGCTAATTTTCCTTACGGTACGGCTTATAAGGGTGAACAAATTGCTTATGGCGACATAGCTGTAGAGTTTTTTGAGAAATATGTTACAGAATTTAAATAAAAACAACGGCGATACTGAGGGGGTATCGCCCATGTTATATTTTTATTTCTTCGGCACGATGGCATCATAATAACTGGCATTGTAGCCGCCCCAAATCCCCAATCCACCGACGATGTTATGCTTCACACGGGTATAGGATGAAAACGGGCCGCCACTATTAGCATTGTACTCAAGCGTATTCCAAAACTCAAAATGGGCTTTATCAATTGAACAGAACTTGATAGAAATCGTATCACCGCGTTTCCATAAGCCAAATACTGAAGCGTCAGATTCTGCACCGCGTGGCTCGCTTTTGAAGAGGTTGAACTTCGTATTGATGCCATCAAAAAAGGCATCATCGGTTACTGAATTGGCACCCGCCACATACGAACTTCCATTCACAGAAGTGAAATAGCGGTAATAATCAGGACCTTTGGGGTCGTTCGCGTAAGCCCGCATCTGAGCCATTGTATCATTATTATTAATGCCCGGCGGTTTGATAAAAACAGCAGAATCTATCGGGACAGTCCGTGTGATAGTTGTTTGTGCTGATAAAATCTTACCTTCCTTTGTTTTGATGTTTAAATAATAGGTTTTACCGACTTCTCCTTTGATGCGTTGAGCGAAATCCAAATAAACGCAGAAGTTGAAATTAGCATCCACGCTGTCTATTTGGATACCAAATGCCTTCGC
>JAYTON010000705.1:0-8660 GCA_043747725.1 Saprospiraceae bacterium | reverse complement strand
CGTGATAATATATTTGAACACCCCGAAGTTACGCAATATGCGACACTTTCGGGGTGTTTTTTATCACTTTTTTTTACCTAATTTATTGATTATCAAGTATTTAGCGTTTTACAGGGCTACCCTACGTACCCTATTTTTACTTCTATAATTTAAAATCTAAACCCAAGCGTAGCAACAAAATTATGCTGCGTTGAAGAGACATCAATATTAGGTTGTCTTGCAGGTTCGGCGGCTAAATATGGTTTATAACTGAAGTTTTGTTTTTCATTCCGATAAGCAATATCAAAATAAGTACTTTCACCTCTCACACCCACGCCAGCCGTATAAGCCATTCTGTAAGCATCTCCTGTTTTATCGGCATTGCCTAAAAGATTGACACCTGCTCTCACTCTGAAAATATCAAGCACTAACTCACCTCCAAATCTCAGATTAAGCGTTGACCGATAGTTGTCTTTAATTTTAGTATTCACTTTATTTTCATATTCTTTCAACTCTTGAATGCGGGTAGCACCGATTGAGTCAGGTGTTTCGAAGCGCACTTTTGCTGAAGAATAGTTAATGAATTCCGCTTCTGCTGTTACAAAACCGCTTTTACCAATTAAAATACCCAAACTGGCAAGGCTTTTCCAAGGAGTATTAATAGTATATTTTGAAATCTGTTCAGGAGAATAAGCATCATTACTAAAAGTTTTTCCGCTATTGGTCGTATAGTTATAATTAAAATCCACTGTATGTTTTTCAGAAAAACTGATAGACGTAGGGGTATGAACGGCTAATCCTAATCGGAGCATTTGAATAGGTCGATAGATAGCACCTACTTTCAAATTGACACCCGTACCATCAGCCGTAAATCGATCTTTATAGTTCAAACTATTAAAGAATTTGATTTCACTATTAGGGTCATTTTCATTATAATCATTTGTAAATGAATACTTTATGAAAGGAATACCAACTGTCACGCCTACATTCAATTTTTCATCAAAATTACCTGCGTAAGAAATCACCATTTCTGAAACGCGCCCTGTAGTAGCTATTGATTGTAAACGATTCACCCCGACGCCTTCTTTTCCATCAAAATCACTGAAATAATACTTCTTTCCTGCAATGGTAGAATCATAAATTGCCTCAGCATCATAAGCCAATGCGCTTCCGTATTCATCAAATTTGCCAATTATTAAATCATTTTTAAACACGGTAACCAAAGAACCTGGAGATACACCTTGATAATAAATCGTTCTTTTGTAATCCGCTAATTTATTAAGTCCGATAGCGAAATTGCCAGTCTTCCATTTTGAATTCCCAAAAGGTTTGGAGCTTAGGACAAGACCGATATTGTTCAAGGTTACTTTATTGGCTGGTTCATTCCATTTCACATTATTGTTGCCAAGTAATTGAGCGTTAGTACTCGTTTTCAAGTAACCCATCGAAAGGCTTAAATCAGAGCTTCGATAAGTTGCTAAACCCGCAGGATTAATGCTAATACTACCGAAATCACCACCAAATACACTCATAGAATTGCCTACGCCTATGGAACGAGCGGTGCCACCATATTGAGTTGAAGAATAGCGCAAAGCATCAGAAGCCTGTTGTGACCATCCAAAAGATAAGACAATCACTAAATTGAAAAGGGTTAAAAAAGACCGTTTCATTGCATTAATATTTAAAATTTGAAAAGATTTCGTTAGTAATTTGCAAAAGTAAACCCAAAATTATATGCATTTTTATTATCAAAACAGTCATTTTAGGCATAAAAAAAGCGAGTGCAAAGTGCTATCACCAATTCGCACCCGCTGTATTTATTCTTAAAACACAACGATTGATTTTAAGTTTTCTTAATCTCTACTACCGCTTCTTCTATTGCTTCCTCCGTTATTATTGTTTGACGGAGCACTTCGCTCCTGACGAGGTGCTTCTTGTCGTGGAGCGGGAGCACTGCGTTCTTGTTGGCGCGGGGCTTCATAAGTCCGCTCTTGACGAGGTGTTTCGTAGCTGCGCTCTTGACGAGGTGCTGATTCTTGGCGACGAGGTGCTTCGTAAGTTCGCTCTTGACGAGGGGCTGCTTCTTCGCGTTGACGCTCTTGGCGTGCTTCATTAATACGCGAAGGGCGGTTCTCATAAGTGCGTGTAGGTCTTTCCTCGGTCGCTTGTTCTCTGCTCCGTTGAGGTTGCTCTCTGCTTTGAGGTGTTGTTTGCCCCCCCTCAGTAGTTGTGGCATTTGAACGGTTCGGACGTTCAGTAGTTATCACCGGACGCTCATCAGAAGACTCCGTGTTATATCTACTTTTGCTTTTACCTGTTCCTTCAGGAGCCATTACACCTGTTTCATTAGGCATTTGACGTGCCTCAGTACGCATTTCTTTTTGCGTTCTTTGAGGTTGATTAGTACCGCCACTTCTTCCATTACCTGCTACACCACTTGGGCTAATCGGCTCTGCAATCGTACCATTTTTACGCGGACCATATGATTTGCCTCTTGAATTGCCAGTATTTACACCTACACCATTATTATTGTTGTAATTATTAGAATAACCATTGTGGTATGGATTGGAATAATTTGAACCATAGCCACTGTAGCTTGAATAATAGTTATTGCCCCAACCATTATTGCCATAAAAAGGATCATAGAAACTGTTATAGCTATTGTACCCCCAGCTATTATAAGGTCTGAAAGCAGAGTAGGAATTATAAGAGCAGTAGTCATTCCAATAACGGTCAAACCAACTATTGCGATTCCAACGATTGTACCTATTCCAATTGCTCCAATAACCATTGCCACCAATGACAATCGTTACACCCGGACGTCCAAAAAAGCGGTCATTGTAAAACGGATCGTAATTGTAATAATCAGAATAAGCAGGGGCATAATAACCAAAACCTCTCACAGGACGATGGAAACGATTGATACGAGATGAGTAATAATAATCATCATAATCATCATCGTATTCATAATAATCCCCTTCGTATGCTTGATTATCATACTCCGAAGAATTGTCATTATAATTTTGCGGCGGCGCGTTATTTCTATTTTTTGTAGAAGTATTCGTCGTAGATTTTGAATCACGGCTCGGGTCGTAGTAGATATCGTCATACTGCGCTTTCAACGAAACCGTTGTCAACAATACGAATAAAAACGAGAGAAATTTATAAGGTCTCATTACTATGAAATTTTTATAGATGTAACAATTATTGTTCGCCATTTATTATAGGATAAAATTACTACTTTTGCGCTTCATTTATAGTTAAGGCTTTTTTAAATCTTTAGAAAAATTGTGTTAAAAGTGTTAATATTTCATTTTTAAACAATTTTTTTAAAATCTTTTTTAACAAATCACTTTAACAGCATGAATAAATATCCAATAATTCAAAAAAGCTTGAAAAGTCTCAATTTGAGTTAACGTATATTAAACAAATTTAAGACTTAAAAGATTCTTATTTATAACTATTTGAGTTGTTATTTTTTAGTTAAAAAAGGATGAAAAATTTATGGCAAAGGAAATCACATCAAGAGAAGAAGATTATTCACAGTGGTATCTGGACATTGTGAAGAAAGCAGGTTTAGCTGATAATTCGCCCGTGCGGGGTTGTATGGTTATCAAGCCACATGGTTTTGCGTTGTGGGAAAATATGCGCGATGCCTTGGATAAAATGTTTAAAGATACAGGACATTCCAATGTCTATTTTCCTCTACTCATTCCAAAAAGCTTTCTTGAAAAAGAAGAGGAACATGCTGAGGGATTTGCTAAAGAATGTGCCGTAGTAACACATTATCGCTTAAAAGCCGATCCTAATAATAAAGGCAAATTAATACCTGATCCTGATGCAAAATTGGAGGAAGAACTCATCATTCGCCCAACGTCAGAAACCATTATTTGGGACACCTATCGCAATTGGATTAAGTCCTATCGCGATTTGCCTCTGCTTTACAATCAATGGGTGAACGTCATGCGTTGGGAAATGCGGACACGCCCGTTTCTTCGCACCTCTGAATTTTTATGGCAAGAAGGACATACTGCTCATTCTACTTCAACTGAGGCTGTAGAAGAAACACTGCGTATACTAGATATTTATGCCGATTTTGCTGAAAATTGGATGGCAATGCCCGTAGTAAAAGGTATAAAATCGCCAAATGAACGTTTTGCAGGTGCTGACGAAACCTATTGTATTGAAGCCTTGATGCAAGATGGCAAAGCACTTCAAGCAGGGACTTCGCATTTCTTAGGTCAAAATTTTGCTCGGTCCTTTGATGTCAAATTTTTAAGTAAAGAAAATAAAGAAGAACTTGTTTGGGCAACTTCATGGGGTGTGTCAACTCGGATGATTGGCGGTTTAATAATGACGCATTCGGATGATGAAGGTTTAATTTTACCGCCTAAATTAGCACCGCATCAAGTAGTGATAGTGCCGATTCCTAAGCCTTCTCCTGAAATTATGGAAGCGGCTGATAAAATTGCGAAAGAGTTACGAGCAAAAGGCATCCGCGTAAAAGTAGATGATGACGATAGCAAACGCCCGGGCTTCAAATTCGCAGAATATGAAATGATAGGCGTACCTGTTCGCATAGGTATAGGCGCACGGGATTTAGCGGAAGGTAAAGTAGAAGTGGCGCGGAGAGATACAAAGGAAAAAACAAGCGTCAATACTGAGGGGGTAGCTGAATACATTAATAATCTATTGACTGATATTCAACAAAACCTTTTCAATAAAGCCAAAGAATATCGGGATGCCCATATTACAAAAGTGGATAGTTTCGATGAATTCAAAAAAGTATTGGATGAAAAAGCAGGTTTTGTTTCAGCACATTGGGATGGAACAGGCGAAACAGAAGAAAAAATAAAAGAATTGACTAAAGCAACAATTCGTTGCATTCCGATTAATAACCCGCTTGAAGATGGTCATTGTATTTTAACAGGAAATCCATCTAAGCAACGTGTATTATTTGCAAGAGCTTATTAAAAACAAAAAAATCATGTCGAAAACAAGTTTTATTAAAGTAACAACCGGTAATTTCCTCACGCTACATGGGTATGATGAAAACAACAAGGAAATTTTAGAAGAAATAAAAGTAGAAAAGCCAATGGTGAAATTGGTCGCCATTGACCGTATTCGCTCTATTACAGATAAATATATCCTTGTCACAGCTTCGCATGGGCGTATGATGTATTGGGAATATGAGGAAAGTTTTGAAGACATAGAAAAGATGCTTGATTTGAATGGTGTTCTTATGAATGACACTATTGATTTGCCTTTTTGAAAAAATTAGAATGATCTGAATGTATAAATTAATTCTAAAACCTATATTTTTTCTTTTTTCACCTGAACGAGCGCATCATTTAGCGATGAAGCTGTTCAAAGTGGGCTTAAGTTTTCCAATTATAAATTTATTTTTAAAAAATATTTATACCATTGAAAATGAAGGACTTGCAAAAGAAATTTTAGGTTTAAAATTTAAAAACCCTGTTGGATTGGCAGCAGGGTTTGATAAAGATGGCAAATATTTGGATGTGTTACCTCATCTTGGATTTGGTTTTGTAGAAATAGGAACGGTTACGCCCAAGTCTCAAGATGGCAATCCCAAGCCTCGACTTTTCCGCTTACCCAAAGACGAAGCCTTGATTAATCGGATGGGATTCAACAACGCAGGTGTTCAAAGCCTTGTGGATAAATTGATTATTTGGACAATCAAAAGAGCGGATGTAAATAATTCATACCCCTCAGTAATAGTAGGTGGAAACATTGGTAAAAACAAAATTACGCCCAATGAAGAAGCTGTCAAAGACTATGAAATATGCTTTGAAGCACTTTTCGACTATGTAGATTATTTTGTTGTCAATGTCAGTTCGCCGAATACACCCAATTTGAGGGAATTGCAAGACAAAGAGCCTTTGACCAAGTTGCTTTCAAGTCTTCAAGTTCTCAATTTACAAAAAGAAAAACCTAAACCCATTCTTTTAAAAATTGCACCTGATTTGACCAGTTCGCAATTAGATGATATTTTAGAAATTGTAAAAAATACACAACTTTCGGGTTTAGTGGCTACGAATACGACCATTTCAAGAGAGAACCTCCAAACCGACCCCCTCAGTATAGAAGCCATAGGAGGCGGTGGATTGAGTGGAAAACCTGTCAAAAATCGCTCAACTGAGGTAATTCGTTATTTGAGAGAAAAAGGAGAAAAAAATATGGTCATCATAGGTGTTGGTGGGATTGCTTCGGCATCGGATGCTTTTGAAAAGATGTCAGCAGGTGCAGATTTAATACAGATTTATACAGGCTTTATTTATGAAGGTCCAAGTTTAGTTAAAAAAATTAATCGGGCTTTATTAGGAAAAAAATAATTACTTAGTGATTGCCCTGGAGGGGCTTAATATTGGTAGAAAAAAATTAATTTTGCGTTTAGAAAAAACAATCATAGTTCATCTTTTATTCTCAGTATAAAATGTCATTTGAAATAACAGGCAAATTGTATAAAAAATTTGCAACAGAATCAAAAAGTGAAAAATTCCAAACAAGAGAATTTGTCATTGAAGTAGCTGATGGGAACTACCCACAGTTAGTAAAATTTCAATTAGTACAAGATCGTTGTCAAATATTAGATAATTACAACGAGGGCGAAGAGATAAAAGTCCATTTTGATCTACGCGGTCGTGAATGGCAAGGCAAGTTTTTTACTACTTTAAACTCTTGGCGCATTGAGCATTCCACGGGCGAAACTACTGGTACTACTGGTTCAGGCTCGACCCAACCTGTACAACAAGTAGCAAAAAAATCAGCTCCTTCAGAAGATTCGTTTCCAACTCTTTCAGATGAGCCGTTTAAAACAGCCGTTGACGACGATTTGCCATTTTAAGAAAGAATTTATGCCCAAGGCTCCCCTTTGTAGGGGATAAAATTTTATATTAATTTTAAACGTTCATACTCACGAATACTGAGGGGTATGAACGTTTTCCTTTTGTACTAATAAACTGCGTCTAAATTTTCATCAAACTAAAAGTCTATTTTTAATGAAAAAAATACTCTTGATATTTTTTGTTTTAAATTTAATTCAAATTAATACTCAAACGGCTCAAGTACTGAGGGGTATGTCTGCACGGCTCAACGATGCCTTCGTCGAGTGGGATATTTTTACTGGTGAAAGCAATGACAAAGAGGAAAAAGGAAACTTGACAATGACATGGCAAAACCCTGATGATTGGAGTCAGTGGACATACCGAGTGGGTGAAAAAACGGGTACAATCAAAACCAAATGGAATCGAGATATTTCGCAATGGGAGATTAGAGGCGACAACAAAATTATCACGGCTCAAATGATTTGGAGCGGCGACCCTCGCCAATGGCGGATTACGGATAATACGATGACCTTAGAACTAAAAAGTAAATGGGCAAATCAAAATTCTGAATGGGTAGTTGATGATGACCAGAGAGGGCAATTATTTATGTCCATGAATTTTCAAAATGACCCGCGAGATTGGAATATTGAAGACGAATTGAATCAAATGGTTAGTTTTCCCATGAAAATGGCGATTATTTTTTTAACCATGTTTAATAGTGTACCTAAACAATAACGAGTTGAATAGGACAAACAAAAAAAGCTAAGTGATGAATCATCTTAGCTTTTTTTTGTACATGTTCGAATTTTAGTTAAAATTTGGGTTATAATTTATTGCTCTGATTTCACACCACCTAAAAAGCCATCCACTGCTTTCATAGCGTTGGCAAGACGGGGGTAGTCAATCGTGTAATGGATGAATTTACCCTCACGATGCGTATGAACCAAACCTGAAGCACGTAAAATTTTAAGGTGCTGACTCGTAATGGATTGCTCCAGTTTGAGCGTGTTGTAGATTTTGTTCACATTAATCGTTTTATTCTTGTCTATAAATTCAAGAATTTTCATCCTAAGGGGATGCGCCAATGCACGCAAAACGTCAGACGACACTTGTAGTCTTTCGTTGTTGATTTGGGCTTTTGCTTTTCTCATAGAGCCTGTTTTTGCGGTAGATTGATTAATTATTTTTCATTATTAAAAAGCAAATATGCAAATTTTAATTATTCTTTCCAAATATCTTCATTCAAAATACCAAAAAAAAGGTATATAAATAAAAAAAAAAGCTGCGAACATTGAAGTCGCAGCTTTTTTGCTTGTAGAAACAAATATTCGCCAAATTTTAATTGCCGTTATATTCTGTTAATTCTTCAACAAGGCGGCTGATATGATTGATCCGGTCTTTATCAACTCTGTAGTAGATAAATTTGCCATTGCGATCAGTTGCTACAACTCCTGCACGGCGTAAAATAGCCAAATGCTGAGACGCAACAGACTGCTCAAGGCGCAACTTGATGTACAAGTCCGTAACAGTCATTTTTTCATTTTCTTCTAACAAATCGATGATTTGTTGACGAAGTTTGTGGTTCACAGCACGAAGAACCAATACCGCTTTACGCAATTCTGCATAGTCCAATTCGATGTCTTTCTTACCTTTTTTGAGGACTACAGTTTCATTTTTTTGCTTTCTCATATCTATGTTCTTTTTAATTAAAAAAAAGTGTGTAAAAAATAATAATTAAGTTTAAATTTAAAATAACTCGCAAGTGTAGTTTTTTTAATAAATATAGTTCGTAATGTAAAAATATCATGCCAAATTCATAGATGACTATATATT
>JAYTON010000704.1:0-9867 GCA_043747725.1 Saprospiraceae bacterium | reverse complement strand
ATCACTGCCCGATTGGCTGAGGAATTTCTCCGCTTCGCGTACGCTATCGGTCATGATGGCAGATGAAAGTCCTTGCGGTACATTATTTTGAATGGCAATGGCTTCTTCGATGGTTGAATATTTTATGAGGTACAAAATCGGCGCAAAAGTTTCATGTTGTACAATTTTCCAATGGTTTTCAACTTCAGCAATGCACGGCTGCACGTAACAACCGCTTTCCAAACCATCCCCCCTCAGTATATCGCCTTCTACAACGAATTTTCCACCATGCTCCTTGATTTTTTCAATCGCTGACAAGTAATTTTCAACAGCCGAACCGTCTATAAGTGGCCCTACATGATTGTGCATATCCAAAGGATTACCGATTTTGAGTTGCATATAAGCATTTTTTAAGATGCTTTTTACATGGTCGTAAATACTTTCATGAATAATGAGGCGGCGGGTAGAAGTACAACGCTGACCAGCTGTACCCACTGCGCCAAATACTGCACCCGGCACCACGATGCTCAAATCTGCTGATGGCGTCACGATAATCGCATTGTTGCCGCCGAGCTCCAAAATAGTTTTACCCAAACGTCCACCGACGGTTGCGCCCACTATTTTGCCCATGCGCGTAGAACCAGTGGCAGAAATCAAGGGAACGCGCGGGTCTTTGGTCATGTATTCACCGACTTTATAATCGCCGTTGATGATACATGAAACGCCTTCGGGTACATTATTGGTTCTCAAAACGCGCTGCAAAATGTTCTGACAGGCTATACTACTGAGGGGGGTCTTTTCGCTCGGCTTCCAAATGGTCACATCGCCACAAATCCACGCCAATGCTGCATTCCACGACCAAACGGCTACCGGAAAATTGAATGCTGAAATAATGCCCACAATGCCCAACGGATGCCATTGTTCATACATGCGATGCAACGGACGCTCGGAGTGCATGGTCAAACCATATAATTGGCGGCTCAACCCCACTGCAAAATCGCAAATATCAATCATCTCCTGCACTTCGCCGAAGCCTTCTTGAAGGCTTTTACCCATTTCATAACTAACGAGTCGTCCCAATGGGTCTTTGAATTTCCGCAATTCATCACCGAATTGACGGACGATGTCACCACGTTTTGGAGCTGGTATGGCACGCCAAACGATGAAAGCTTCTTGGGCTTTTTCAATAACAGCATCGTATTGCTCGCGGGACGTGACTGATACAGAGCCGATAAGCGCAGCATCTACAGGAGAATAAGATTTGATGGATTTGCGACTGCCAAATGATTCTAAGCCCGTTGAGGTACCATGATTGGATTGTTTCAATCCTAATTTTTTAAGAAAATTAAATTCGGTTTTTGCTTCGATTAGAGTATCCATTATAATTTTATGGTTTTATAAATAGTTAATATTCAATGATTTATTAAAAAAAATACCATTGTTATTTATTTTCACGGCAAAGATAATGAAAATGTTATGGCTATAAAAACATTCATAATTTATCATTTATAATTCAGCATTATCTAAGCGGTTTTTATCTTTGCAACCTTTAAGGAAAGAGTTTGTTCTTTTTTTATCTATTCAATTAAAATCTGTATTTACATAATGAATAACACTTTTCATCAACTGACTGTTTCAAAAATAACGCACGAAACGGAAGATGCCGTGTCGGTGAGCTTTAATATACCCGATGAATTAAATACTGTTTTTCAGTATTCAGCCGGTCAATATTTAACGATTAAACTCACTGTTAAAGGGGCTGAAAAACGCCGCGCTTACTCCCTCAGTAGCAGCCCGATTGAGAAGGAATGGACTGTATCGGTGAAGCGTGTTCCGAAAGGGGCAGTGTCAAATTATCTTTGTGACGATATACAAGTCGGTGATACTGTGGAAGTTATGCCGCCGCAGGGTCGTTTTTCACCCAATATCAGCATTGATCAACACAAGACATATTATCTTTTCGGTGCAGGCTCAGGCATCACGCCGTTGATGAGTATTTTGAAAACGATATTGGAAGTAGAACCTGCTTCGACGGTTTTTTTACTCTATGGCAATCGTCAAGAAGATTCGATTATGTTCAAAAATGAATTGGATAATCTTCAAAAAAAATATGAAGGTCAAGTGTTGGTAGAGCATATTCTGAGCCAACCGAAGCGTGAAAAATCAGGTGGTTTGGGTGGATTGTTTTCAAAAGGGAAGGTTTCATGGTTGGGCAAAACAGGGCGCATTTCAAAATCCGTTGTAGAAGATTTTTTGAAAGAGCACACGCTCCGCAGTAAAGATGCCGCTTATTATATATGTGGTCCAGGCGGCATGATTGAAACGGTTGCAGCCACCTTGCATGCCTTGAATATTGATAAAAAACTTGTTCATATCGAGCATTTTACGAACGACACACCCGCCGAGCCAAAGGCAGCAGGAGCCGTTTTTTCAGGTACACAATTGACAGTTCGCTTGAACGGCAACGTTATAGAAGCGACTATGAAACCCAACGAAACGATATTGGATACCTTGATTGCGATGAAAAAAGATCCACCTTATTCTTGCACATCAGGCGCTTGCTCAACTTGTATGGCTAAAATACTGAGGGGGTCAGTGAAGATGGATGCTTGCTATGCTTTGGATGACGATGAAGTAGCCAATGGTTATATATTGACCTGCCAAGCGCGACCGACGGCTGCAGAAGTAGAAATTACTTACGATATGTAAATATAAATTTGACCGATAAAAACAACAAATACCTTTCTAAAACGTAATAATGGTTCGACAATTTTGGATAGCGCATGAGCAATTCATGCGCCCACGCCAAAGTCGGCCATCCTAAATTAACTCATAAATATGCAATTTTTATTTCCCACATTTTTATTTGCCCTCGCTGCTTTAGCGATACCGATTATCATCCATCTGTTTTATTTCAGAAGGTTCAAAACGGTTTATTTTACCAACGTTCGTTTCCTCCGCGAGGTGAAAGAAGAAAGCTCTTCGCGGCGTAAACTGCGCAACTTCCTCGTGCTTTTGATGCGTTGTTTAGCAGTGGCATTTTTGGTATTTGCTTTCGCGCAGCCGTTCATACCGCGCAATACTGAGGGGGCAAAAAAAAGGGAGCAAGCAGCATCTATTTTTATAGATAATTCATTCAGTATGAATGCTTTATCAAGAGATGTCAGCCTTTTGGAGAAAGCGAAAATGAAGGCGCGGGAGATAGTGCAAGCCTATTCGAACAGCGATAAATTCCAAATATTGACCAATGATTTTGAAGGACGGCATCAACGTTTAGTGTCGAAAGAAGAGGCTTTAAATTTCATAGATGAAATAAAAATGACCCCCTCAGTACAAGAGCTTTCAAAGGTGTTGACGCGCCAAACACAAGCTCTAAACACCGATAAAATAGCCACTAAAACAGCCTTTATTTTATCTGATTTTCAAAAAAATATTACTGATTTAAATAATTTCAAAGACACCACCATTGAGGTTAATCTGTTGCCACTGGCAGCTGTTCAAGAGAAAAATATTGCGATTGATTCTGCCTGGTTTGAAGCACCTATCCAAATGACGGGTCAAGCCAACCCACTCATAGTGCGCGTGACGAATTATACAAATGAAAATGTTGAAAACGTGAAGCTCAGCGTCAAATTAGATGGTATGGAAAAACCCATCGGTTTGTTGAATCTGAAAGCCAAATCGAGTAAAGAAGATACGGTCAATATCACTGTTTTGCGTACAGGTTGGCACGAAGCAGAGTTAGCTATTACAGACTATCCCGTTCAATTTGACGACCATTATTTTTTCACTTTCAATGTGCCATCTACCATCAATATTTTAACCATAAATGATGCAGGGGAGAATCGTTTTCTCAATTCGGCGTTGCAAAGTGTGAGGAATTTCAGGGTCACCAATCAGCCGAGTGGTGGTGTCCAATATTCTCAATTTCCAACTTATCAGATGATTGTTTTGACGGGTTTGTACCAAATATCATCGGGTTTGGCGGCTGAGTTGAGTCAGTATATTAAAAATGGCGGCAATGTGTTGGTATTTCCATCAAGCGGCGTAGATTTAGCTACTTACAGCAATTTATTCAATAATTTACAATCCAACAATTTAAATTCGTTTGAAAATACGCCACGCGAGGTTTCCAATTTAAATTTAGAGGAGTTTATTTTCAAAGATGTTTTTTCAAATAAAAATGCTAATTTGAAATTCCCATCCTCAACAGGCAATTATCGCCTCACGAATCGGAACGGTGAAAATATTATGACCTATCGCGATGGCTCCAGTTTTATGACGAAAAATAAAATCGCTCAAGGGCATCTTTACCTCTGTGCCGCCCCTTTAGACGATAAGTTTTCGACGCTCTCTCGCTCGGGTGAGGTCTTTGTTCCGATGCTTTATAAAATGGCTATTTCGAGTGCCAAAGAATGGAAAATCGGTTACACCATCGGCAAAGACGATTATATAGAAGCGGACTCAAAAGGTATTGCGGGTGAGACATCTTATAAAATGCGTGGTACAAAAGAGGAGTTTATTCCTGAGCAACGCATCGTAGCGGCGAAGGCAATTTTGGGTGTGAAAGAAGGCATCAAAGAAGCTGGATTTTACAGCCTTTTCACTCGCCCCGACTCTGCCCTCTACAAATTCGGTTTCAATTTTGACCGCCGCGAATCTGTTTTAGATTATTTTGACATCAAAGCATTAAAGAATTTTACTAATAAAAACATCCAAATTTTTGATGAAACGGCGGAAGCTAATTTTACAGCCATCGTCGGAGAGAAAAATCAAGGTGTTTCCTTGTGGCGTTGGTGCGTCATTTTAGCCCTTGTTTTTTTAGCAATCGAGACTTTAATTTTAAGATTTTGGAAAGTGTAAATTAACCTGACTAAAATTCCAACTATGAAAAATATTATCCGATTACTCGCTGCTCGCAAACGCATTGCCATGATTGCCCACGATAATAAAAAAGCAGCACTCGTCGAGTGGGCAATTTATAACAAAAGTGTTTTATCCAAGCATCAACTTTTTGCCACTGGCACGACTGGTATGTTGCTCGAAGAAGCTTTAGATGTGCCTGTTCATCGTTTTTTAAGTGGTCCACTTGGTGGTGATCAGCAGATAGGATCAATGATTGCAGAAGGTAAAATTGACACGATGATTTTCTTTTGGGATCCGATGGAAGCGCAACCACATGACCCCGATATTAAGGCATTGCTACGTTTGGGTGTCGTTTGGAATATACCTTTTGCGTGCGACCGGGCAACTGCCGATTTCCTGCTCACTTCACCCCTCATGCACGAGGAATATGAGTCAATCATTCCAGATTACAACAGCTATGTTACAAGGAAAATTTAAAGTCTATTTAATAATTATAACTAAATTAGTGATACCATTTTGAATCAATCATTTCAACAACAGCATTATAGATTAATTTCCAATTATAGAAAATTGCGATAAAAATTGTAATTTTATGTTTTAAACAAAATCGTTTGTTTTAAATCACTATAACATGGAATTAATCTACTTTTTAGCTGGCTTATTATTTGGAGCAATAGCTGCTGCCTTGATTGTCTATAATCGATTCCTTTCAAGCGGTGCCTATATTGCCTCAAAGATGCTAAATGAAAAATATGTCTTGAAAGATATTTTAACCGATATTCAAAATCAATTAAACACTTTAAAAAAAGAATACAATGATAAATCGTTGACAATCATTGAGTTAAATAAAGATTTAGCTTCACAAGAGCAAATCAATGCCCATCTGGATGAAAAATTATTGACTCAAAAAGAAGAACTTATCCACCTCCAACAGCGTTTTCAAACTGAATTTGAGAACATCGCTAACCGCCTTTTAGAAGAAAAAAGTCAGCGTTTTACTCTTCAAAATCAAGTGCAATTGAATGATATTTTGAATCCTTTGCGCGAGAAAATTAAGGATTTTGAACTCAATATAGAACGCAAATATTTGGATGAAACGCAACAACGCACCACCCTCAAATCCGAAATTGACAACCTCCTCTCCCTCAATAAACAACTCAGTCAGGATGCCAATAACCTCGTAGCTGCCCTGCGCGGCGACTCCAAAACACAAGGTGATTGGGGTGAATTACAACTCGAATTATTGCTCGAAAAGTCTGGTTTACTGAGGGGGGTACATTTCCTCATTCAGCCTTCTTTTAATGATCAGAATGGGCAGCAGAAGCGACCTGATTTTATTATACAAATGCCTGAAAATAAACAAGTTATAATTGATTCAAAAGTATCATTAACCGCTTATGAACAATTTTTTAATTCAGAAGATGCCGCTATAAAACCACGCTTTTTGAAGGCGCATGTAGAGAGTTTGAGGAATCATATTCGAGGTTTGAGCGATAAGAATTATTCAGGTTTGTACCAAATAAATTCGCCAGATTATGTCATCATGTTCGTACCGATTGAGCCAGCCTTGACCTTAGCCTTGCAAGAAGATTCCAAGCTTTTTACGGATGCGCTCGAACGCAACGTGGTCATCGTCAGCGTCTCCACTTTATTAGCCACTATGCGGACGGTGTCGTTTATTTGGAAACAAGAAAATCAAAAACGAAATGTTTTAGAAATAGCTCGACAAAGCGGTATGCTTTACGATAAATTCGTCGCTTTTATTGATGATTTGAAACAAATTGGTCAGAGACTGGATATGGCGCAATCCGCTTATCATGATGCGATGAATAAGCTAAATGACTCCAAAAAATACGGTGATACACTGATAGGAAGAGCAGAAAAAATTAAAGAATTAGGGGCGAAGGCTACTAAAAATATGCCGAAGGAATTATTAGAAGATAAAAATCCAAGTCCATTAATTTAACTAAGAAGAAAGGTCAGAATCGCCGTCATTCGGTTGGATTCTGACCTTGCCGCGAGTCACTTTCTTTTCAGAAGTGGCGCGTTTTTCACGTTTTCGAGCTGCTATTACTGAGGGGGGTGTGTCGGTTGGTTTGCGTTCTTTTTGTTTTTTCAAGGCTTTTTCAATAAGCCGAATTAGTTTTTTTTCAGCCAATTGTTTATTCCCTAATTGCGAACGCTCCGTTTGATTCACCACTTGCAATAAACCCTCTTTGTTAATTTTATTTTCTAACTTATTGAAAATCAAGGCTTTATCCGCCTCATTGAAAACTTGCGAGGCGTTGATGTCCCATTTTATTTCCACTTTTGTTTCCACTTTATTGACATTTTGTCCACCGCTGCCGCCGCTTCTCGCCGTTCGGTACTGCATTTCCCGTTTTAATAATTCTACATTCATAACTGTATTTTGGATTAATTTAAAAATAATTGTTGAAGGAATTCCTATCTAAATGAAGACCTTTCCAAAGTTTAACTTTTGGAAAGGCCTTAGAACAAATATACAATTAAAGCCTTTAAATAGTTCAAATCAATTGGTTGAAGGCGCATATTCATAGCGTTCAAAAGCCAAAGTTCGCTCATTATCGTCTTTTGTAACAGTCGAAATCAAACGCCCTCTGCCATCATAATTAAAAGCGCGGCGATTGTTGGCATTTTCAATCAAACTGATGCGCTGATTGTCATCATATTCATACCGCTCAATATCACCACCGCCAGGTCCATTCGGTTTGTTTTTTTTCATCATCAAAACTGCCCCATCATATATCCAAACGTTGCCCCTGCCATTGTCAAAAGACTCATCGACAATATGGTTTTGTTCATCAAAAACGCTCAAAAAGCGCATTGTTTCGCCGTTTCTCACGCGCGTCGTGTGGCGTGTCCGCTCATCCACCCATTCGATATTATCTTTGATTGTCATTTTTTCAGCCGTCCGTCGAATCTCAGATTCACTCAAACGGTTATTATTATCATACGTCATTTTTTCAATGCTATAAATAGAACCATCAGGGCGTAAAGTAGCCGATTCCGTCATATTGTTATTTATATCATAAGTAAAATGCGTCATCAGTGTCTCTTTGCCTTCCTCCTTTTTTTCCACCAAAAGCCCCTCTTCATTAAATTTGTAGATGGTCACACGCGTTTGCCCGAAAGTAGTGGCACTCGAATCCGTTTTCACAATTTGATTAATTTTTTGCTGCTTCACATACACCTTATCGGTTACATCACCAATAAAAGGTTGAACCGTGAAATAAGCAGTTAAAAGAAAAACAGCAACCAATGAGCATTTAAAAATCAGCATAAGAGTAATTTTTGAGTATTAAAAAAAATGAGTTTAATATTGAAGAATAATCAAAAATTAATCCATTAACACACATTTTACATAATAATTCAACTATTGTGTATAAAATAATGTTCAGATAAAATAAATCAATGACCGTAAAGATCATTGAAAATTTTAAATTTGCTATTCACTTTTCTAATAAAATAATTCAAAATGTTCAAAAAAATAGTATTCTCAAGCATATTAGCCTCAACGCTGGTCACAGCTTGCAATAGTGCGGAAAAAACGTCCACTCAAACAACTGCTGAAGCCATTCCACCGATGCGCGATATTCAAGACGCACCACCACCTCGCCCCAATCCGTACTGGATTACGATAGATTCGACGAGTAAAATCACGTTTGATGGAAAAGAAATAAAAAATCTGGATGTATTACAAAAAATGCTGACCGATTCGCTCAAAGCCATGAAAAAAAGTGGTCATCCACTGCCCGATACCATTATGTTCAGAACTGAGGGGACTGTTATGATGGGTATCAGAGGGGCTGTTCACGATGCCATCAACGATGCCAGAGCCGCAGCCATGAAAAATAAATAATACAAACGTCATCTTAGAAAACCTCGCTTACTAAGATTAAATTTCATAAATAATTGATAACCAATTTTTTATGAATAAATTTTAGATGCCATAAGATATTGTAAAACCGAATCAGGCACGAGGTATTGAATGGATTTGCCATCTAAAAGGCACTTACGAATGTAGGTAGCGGAGATGTCCATCAAAGGCGCATCGAAAAGACTTACACGCGGGTGCGTAGCCAATTCGCCGATTTCGTACTGCGGGCGTTTATAAACATAGATGTCGTACCTCCTCAGTATTTGCTCGTAATTTTTCCATTTTTGGAGAGTTGCCAAGTTATCGCCACCCATGATGAGCACGAAATCATGTTGGGGATATTTCTCGGAAAGATAGGTCAATGTATCAATCGTGTAGGACGGTTTGGGCAATTTAAATTCGATGTGGGAAGCACGCAACAAGCTGTTATCGTCTATGGCGAGCTGAACCATATTCAATCTATCGCGGTCGCGAGCGAGCGAATTTTTCGGCTTCAACGGATTGTGCGGACTCACCACAAGCCACACTTGTTGCAAGTCAGTTTGCGTTGCCATATAATTGGCAATAATCATGTGACCGACATGAACGGGGTTGAAAGAACCGAAAAACAGACCGATTTTCATCTTTTATTGCACAACACGTGAAGGTTTTTGATTCACACGCTTGTTATTGAGTTGTACCTCACTCGGCACAATATCATTGAGAAACCACTGCCCATTTTGGCGAATCAGATAGTATTTGAACGCCGCTACATCGTCGTCGTACTTGATTTTGCAATCGCATATGGCTGTTTCAGATAGCTGTTGGCACTTCAAATCCACTATTTCAGAGCGAACATTGGGTATTTTATCCATATTATTGGACTCTTCTAAGGCTCTGACATAATCAACTTCCGGTCCCATACTGAGCATCAAGGCAAGAGAAAATTGATTTTTCCCAATCGCGTCTTCCCATGTGCGTACCACCGTTTCGGGCGTATTGGGTAATTCAATTTTGACGGGTTCGGCGGCAGCGGTTTGATTTGTTTGAGATTTATCGGTCTTATTACACGATAAAGTGGCTAATATTATAGATGCAAATGCTATATTTTTCATAAGAACTATTAATTTGACTTTCCAAAAACT
>JAYTON010000703.1:0-6407 GCA_043747725.1 Saprospiraceae bacterium | reverse complement strand
TTTAGCCAGCTTTTTCGCTTTTGTTGCCATATATTAAGGATGTCAGAACCCACAATATAGGTAACTTGGCGGAAAAGCCTTTTTTGTCATGTACTAAGAATTGCTTATCACCCATTACTCATATGCTACCTCTCAGTAAAAGACCTTTTTTAGGCAAAATACTGAGGGGTATGATTTTAAAAAACAGATTTAAAATGAATTTTTTCGATATTCAAAATATTGCTTTCAGAATATTAGATTATGATATGAGCTGGATAGAATTAGTGGCTACTATATTTGGGCTGCTGGCTGTTTGGCTCAGTGCAAAAGAGCATATTTCAAATTGGGGTTTCGGACTTATCAACGTCACGCTCTCGGCATTTGTTTTTTTTCAATCACGTTTATATTCCGATGTATTTTTGCAGAGCTATTTTTTTGTAACGGGTATTTACGGCTGGTGGCAATGGTCGCTCGTGGATAAAAACAATGCAGAATATGCCGTCAAAATTTCTTACATGACCCGTGCATATCAGTTATGGACGGCTGTTTTTATCCTTATTTCTACTGGTTTGATAGGTTATTTTATCCATAGTGGGGGTTTACAGACATTATTCCCTCAAATTTTTACGCAGCCTGCTGCTTTCCCTTATGCTGACACACTCATTATGATGATGAGTGTAGTCGGCAATTATCTTTTAACAATCAAAAAAATTGAGTCATGGATATTGTGGGTAGCAGTAGATATCATCGCGCCTGTGGTGTATTTTCAAAAAGGCTTACTTCTTTTCACATTTGAATATTTGATTTTCCTCGCTTTAGCCATATTTGCTTTGATAAATTGGTTAAAAATCTATAAAAAACAAGTCATTCCCTGATGTTACGCAGCCATCAAAGAAGCTCTAATAAGGTTTAGCTCTTGCTGAGTGAAACGAATTAATTCGGGTAACCATTTTATTAATTTTACGATTAAAAAAGGAGTAGAGAGAAAGCGTTTTATGAACCAGACTTTTTAGAAAAGCAGTTAAAATATTATACTCATTTACCAGAGAAACAAAGACGACATTTACTGGCAATGGAATATGAACGTTTATGCAAAGGGAGTCAGCGCTATTTATCACGCATATTTAAATGTGATAGAAAGACGATAACTAAATGGTTATTAGAACTTACTATACTTGATACCGAAATTGATTATACACGGCAAAGATCAGTTGGCGGCGGACGTAAAAAAAAGAACAGTCAATTGAACAATTAGCAAGTTGGGTTTTATGGTACCTCACACTACCAAAAAAAATATCGAATTGACAAATTTTCACATTAATTTTTATGGGCATTTCCGTCACAGATTCCCGCCTTTCGTTTTACAAACCACAGCAAGCACTTCTCAGCACATTTGGCTAAAATGAGTAAAATAGACTCGTGGTTATCTAAAATGCCGTTTTTCACATAAAATCAAGTTTTTGTTATAAACATTGAGCCAATGTTTATAGCAACACAGCAAAAATTATAGGAAAAAACAAAGGAAGGAAGTATAAACAGCGTAGCATAAATTTTCAGGCAAAATATTATATGTGACTTACGTGTGTGTAGATGACGGTGTCTTGATATAAAACCGCTCATACATAAAAAAACATATCACGACAGCATATTCGAAACCAATGACCCAATAATTTTCAGTTGGCTTCGGGTAGGAATAATGGATGTAGGTGAAAGGCAAAAGGGCTGTCCATACCATAATATATTTAAATCGAGTAAAAATTGAAATGACTAAGGGCAGGGCGGCGTACCACGGGTGAACGGTCGTTGCGCAAAGGAAATAAACAGAAAATGCATAGAGAAAAGTGGTGAAAATGCCATGTTCAAGGTTAAAATTAAGCAGTTTTTCATCCTTTTTGACCTTTTCAAAAATCATAATCAGAGCAAACCCAATCAAAACGGTATTGGTCAGAATGGGCGAAATTTCGTTGATGGGATTGTAGCCGCGTAGGTGAATGCCGCCCTCTCGTATTAAATAATACACGCTGGCATTGAACTCAAATTTTTGAAAATATAATTTTAAACTGCTTTGTAAATTATTGATAAACAAAGGGTTAAACAAGGGTAGAAAAATTAAAAGTAACGACACGCCAAGTATTGAGAAAAAATTAAAGCTGCGTTTGATGCCCATTCTTTTAATGAAAAAAGGTAAAAGTATCAAGGGCAGCATCTTGGAAGCAACCGATAAGGCGAAGGCGAAGCCACTTAAAAATAGCTTCAAATTGTCATGGTAAACAGAGTGTGGCAGGAGAGGGGACACAACTTTATTTGGCAGTTTTTCATGTTGAAAAAACGCTTTTTCTAAGATAAAAACACTCAATAAAAAAAAGAAAATCATCATCGCTTCAAAATGGGCATTGGCGCATAACTCCATGATTATCAAAGGATTGAGTGAATAAATCAATATCTTTTTAGAATCGGGTAGTATTTTTTTTAAGAGAAAAATAGTCCCGATTTCAGAAGCTAACAGAAAGGATTTGATGACGATAGCCGAGCCATAAATGCTCTTAGGGAACAACCAAACGGCAAAGGCAAAAATGCCCTGACATACTGAGGGGTAAACGGTGAAATATTCTTTTGAATTGAGTTGTGCAAATAATTCGGGCGTTAGAATATCTGTATAAAGTTGATTTTGAATAAAATATGAAGGCTTGAAATTGAATGGATTAATACCCATATTTGTCAGCCGCCCATCCCAAATAAAACGGTAAATATCTTCTGAAAAATGAGGCAGACTGAATAGCAGTACCCCCCTCAGTATCAGAGCCATTTTTATCCAAAATTGGATGTCTTCTTTTTCTTTAACCGTTTTTAAAATATAGAAATAAACAGCGAAGGCACTTGAATAAACTAAAATAAGATGTGTAAAGTCTTTTCTTTCAACAAAATAGCCACTATCGAGCATCAAAAGAAGCAAGACGATAGCGGCTATTGTATTTTTTTTCATATTAATCAACGAAAAGAGACTGTTTCAAAAGTTATCTTATTATTGCTTTAATAACTCAATAACCTGTAAGACAACTACTTGTTAAGATGTTTGATTGAAACAAACGAAATTGTACCGAAACCAATCGCTAAAAGGATATGGAAAACAACAAATTCGTACACCTCATGCGTGAAGCCCCAATAAGCACCTGCCACAAAGTAGAATGCCAAAATGCCTTCAAAAATAGTAGAAGTTGGCAAACTACGTGTCAGATATTTTTTATGTGCGAAAGTCCCTTTGCTACCGGCTAAACCGAATTTAGGTGTCCGCACAAAATCAGATTTTCTACCTGAATAGCCTTCAATCACAGCTACTGAATTGTGTAAACTCATGCCCATTGCCAAAGGAATAAAAACAGGAATCAAACGCGATACCCGCCAAAATGACTTCCAATAGTCGCGTTTACGCACCGATCTCTCTAAATTAGCTTCAAAAGTAAGAGCAAATATACTAAACATACCAATCAACGACACATTGAAAAGGTGAGTGTTCATATCCAATCTTGGAATAAAATAAGCCAATGGCACGCTCACAACCGCAGCAATGAACAAAAGCATAAAGACACCGCTTGCCAAAAGGTGCTGCGTGGCATGGATGCGTTGTTTGAGTGTCAAAGGGGTATGCCAAACCAGTTTCAATAATTTACGGGCATTTTCAGCACCGCCTTTCATCCAACGGAATTGTTGACCTTTCAAGCCGTTCATATCTGCTGGTAACTCAGCTGGAGAACCTACTTCTTCGAGATACTCGATTTTCCAACCTCTTGATTGAGCGCGGTAGCTCAAATCTAGATCTTCTGTCAAGGTATCATCGTGCCAACCGCCTGCATCAGCAATCGTTTCTTTGCGCCAAACACCTGCCGTGCCGTTGAATTGCAAAAACAAACCACCTCTTGCTCGACCTGCTTGCTCGACTGTGAAATGTACATTCAATTGCAAAGCTTGCAAGGCAGTAATAGTAGAATAATTTTCATTCAAATGCTCCCAACGCGTTTGAACGACGCCAATATGGGGGTCTTTGAAAAAATGTGGAATTGTTTTCTGTAAAAAATCTGTTTTTGGAACAAAATCAGCGTCGAAAATCGCTAAGAAATCGCCAGTTGCGAAGGGGGTTGCATCTTTTAATGCACCTGCTTTGAAACCTTTCCGAACTTCACGGCGCACATGGTCAATGTTAAAACCGAGGCTTTTATAATGCACTACTTTTTTAGCAATGATATCAACGGTTTCATCGTCAGAATCATCAATGACTTGAACTTGGAGGCTATCTTTTGGATAATCCATTTTCATGATATTGTCTATCAAACGATCAACGACATATTTCTCATTATAAAGTGGTAACTGAATCGTTACGAGCGGTGCAGGATTGGGTAAAATGAAAACTGCATTGGGCTTTTTTTTGCGGTAATAAGCTAATAAATCAGCTTGAAGCACACAATAAGTTGTGATACAAAGTACACAAATGCAGTAAATGACGAGAAGCGAATATCCAAGTGCTATCATTATTAAAGGGAAATTTAATTGTGCCTTAAAAAAGATTATTTTCTAAATCAGTCGTGGAGACGGTTTTTGTTTTTAAACGTCACACGCTTTATTTGGAATGTTGAGAATAAATCTTTTTAAACAAAATTAAATTTTATAGGTACCTAAATATCGTCAGGATAATTTTGTATCCCGCAAGCACAGTACCTTTTACAGTGCCACTCACTTTTGAAACGCCGATGCGGCGGCGATAGGTAACGGGTATTTCTGTACATCTGAGTTTTCGTTTGGCTGCTTTGACTTGCATTTCTACCGTCCAACCGAAATTTTTATCTATCATATTGATCTCCAACAGTTTGTCATAACGAATCGCTCGGAAGGGACCCAAATCAGTGAAAGAATAGTTAAAAAAAAGGCAAATTAAACGGGTTGCCAGCCAATTGCCGAATACCTGTTGGGGCGTCATCGAACCTAATTCCCTTGCGCCCAATGCCCGAGAGCCTATCACGAGATCGGCTACCCCCTCAGTAATGGGGGCAATTACGAGCGTCATTTCTTCGGGATGATCAGAATAGTCGGCATCGAGGAAAACGATAATATCGGGTTTGATGGTTTTTTGAGCAATATATTCCATGCCTCTCAAGCAGGCATTGCCATAGCCTTTTTGAGGTTGTGAAACGACTGTTGCACCTGCTGCTGCTGCCACTTCAGCCGTTTGGTCTGAAGAGCCATTATTACAAACGATAATGTCGCGAATGAGGTGCTTCGGAATGTCATGCAATACTGAAGGGATTGATTTTTCCTCATTGAAGGCAGGAATAATTACATCTATAATAGGCTGTATAATTGGCGTTTTCAGATTTTTGTTTTTTTTAATATGGCGAGTAATGATTTGATAATCATGGATTTATAAATTTGTATAAATTCAATTTTCATCAAAATTTAAATTTCAACAAAGATATAAAGGTTTTATTCACATTTTTATCACGACAATAGTTGGTTATTATATGGGTAAAGATAATGGAGATGAAGAAGCCGCAATCCTAAAATCAAAGAACTATTTACTTTTGGCTGTATTGTCACTTAATTTTTTAACGAACTATTGTAAATACACGCTTGGTTTTTGAATTAAAATAACTTACCTTTGTCAACGATTGCTTATTGTACTTTTTACACTAATAAAGAAATGTTCTTAAAATATTTGTAAAAATACTGAGGGGATAGTGAATAGAGGTAATGAACGGTAACATAAATAATTTTTAATCGTTGAATTTTTAACAAAATATAGTAACAATGGCTACTCTTTTAGAAAAAAACCCAGTTCCAACCATGCAATTAGCTCCTTTAGCCGATAAGAAAAATACTAAAATAGTGGCTACCGTAGGTCCCGCATCTCGAAGCTACGATACATTGCTCCAGTTAGCAAAAGAAGGTGTCAATATATTTCGCCTCAATTTCTCTCATGGCGACCATGCCGGGCATTTGGAAGTCATCCAGCATATCATGTATATCAATGAAAAATATGGCTGGCACATTGGCATATTAGCAGATTTGCAAGGTCCAAAACTTCGTGTAGGCATGATGGAAAACGATGGCTTAGTGGTCAATGAAGGCGATATACTCACTTTTGTGAATGAAGATTGCTTGGGCACGAAGGATAGAATCTATATGTCGTATAAAGATTTTGCTAAAGATGTAGAAGTAGGAGAGAAAGTGCTTTTGGACGATGGCAAACTGTCTTTTGAAGTAGTTGAAACTGATAAAATTTCAGTAGTCAAAATGCGTGTTGTGTATGGTGGCATTTTGAAAAATAAAAAAGGCGTTAATTTACCCGATACCAAAACGTCATTGCCATGCTTGACGCCAAAAGATTTGGCTGACTTAGAGTTTGTACTCACACAGCCTGTCAATTGGATTGCCTTATC
>JAYTON010000702.1:0-5635 GCA_043747725.1 Saprospiraceae bacterium | reverse complement strand
CTGTCATGGGGGTAGATTTTTTTGGTTCGCACCTTAAATCTAATCCGCTTTTTTTTACCCTTTACTTTTTTCTTGAATTTTCAACGAACTATTGATAAAGTATAATTATCCAATAAAAGTATTTGATTTGCAAATGAAAGGAAAAGTTAAGTAAATACAGGCAAAATTAAGATGAAATCGATAAAATACATTTTGAATAATTTATTTGAGATAATAGTTAAGCTGCAACAAAGGCTCTCTCCCAAGCAATTTCAAATATTGGTAGCTATTATAGTGGGTATTGCGGCGGGTGCTATGGCAGCCATTTTAAAAACATTGGTTCATTCCATTCACAAATTAATAAATGCTTTATTAACTGATAATTCAGAAGTCAATGACGGATTGTTCTCTCCTGAAAAAATGCCTATTAAAGTTTTCCTTCCAATCATAGGCATAGTTCTAACTGTTTGGTTTGTTAAAAAAATATTAAAGGGGGATTTAGGCAAAGGCGTTTCAAATATTCTCTACGAAATAGCTCAAAAATCAGCTTATGTAAAGCGACATAAGCTTTTTTCACACGTCATTACGAGTGCTTTGACTGTTGGTTTGGGTGGTTCGGCAGGTTTGGAAGCCCCCATTGTTATCACTGGTTCGGCAGTGGGCAGCAATATTGCAACGGCTTGGAATCTACCTTATCGTGAGCGGGTATTATTTTTAGGATGTGGTGCTGCGGCAGGTATAGCGGCGGTCTTTAATTCACCTATAGCAGGCGTCATGTTTGCAATGGAAGTACTTTTAGCAGAAGTCACTTTGTCTTCATTTATACCTTTAATTATATCAGCAGCAGTAGGTGCTTTATTTTCAAAGATTGTTTTCAATGAAGCGACTTTGTTCCAATTTCGTTTGCAAGAGGCTTTCAATTATAAAAATGTACCTTATTATCTCATACTGGCAGTTGTTTCGGCGTTTGTATCGCTTTATTATGTGCGAGTTTCACATTTTATATCTCATTCTTTTAAAAATTGGCAAATCAATGCTTATACTAAAGCCTTGATTGGTGGTTTAATATTGGCTGGGCTCATCTATATTTTCCCTTCACTCTTTGGAGAAGGCTATGCCAGTATTCGGCTTTTAGCGGATGGACAGACGGATGTTTTATTGAAAAATAGCATTTTTTCAGAACACCGCTTTCAAGATGGATGGGTCATTGCTTTTATCGGGGCGACTATATTTGTGAAAGCCATTGCTACGAGTGTTACTTTATCGAGCGGCGGCAATGGGGGCAATTTCGCTCCTTCCCTATTTGTCGGAGCGTTTGTAGGCTATTGTTTTGCCCTTATTTTCAATAAAACATTTGGTTTGAGTTTGCCTTTGGGCAATTTCAGCATGGTTGGGATGGCTGGAATATTGAGTGGCGTCATGTATGCACCTTTAACAGGCATTTTCCTCATTGCTGAAGTAACAGGCGGTTACGAACTCATTATTCCTTTGATGATTGTATCAACACTTTCCAATTTCATCGTTCGGAACTTTGAACCCGTTTCCTTAGAGGTGCGAGATATGATAGCGCGCGGCGAAGTATTCAGTCATGATAAAGACCGCAATATTTTATTGTTGTTAAAAACGTCGAATGTTATCGAAACTGATTTTAAAACCATTGGAGTGAATGCTACTTTGCGGGCATTAATCGCCGTGATAAAGGATTCAAAACGTAATCTTTTTGCGGTTATCAATGCAGACAACGAACTCGAAGGCATCATCACCCTCGACGATGTACGGAATGTTATGTTTGAAACCGACAAATATGATAAAATTTTCATTAAAAACTTGATGACCCCCCCCCCCTCAGTACTGAGCACTCATGAAAGCATGAGCGATATTATGAAAAAATTTGATGATACTCAAGCGTGGAATCTTCCTGTGGTTGATGAAAATAATCATTTCATCGGCTTTATTTCCAAATCCCACATCTTCTCAAAATATAGAAATGAACTGATAGAAATGAGCGGTGAAGGTTAAATAGTTGATAGTTGAAAATTGAGTACCACTCTCAACTATTATAAAGCTATATGTTAAAATCAAATGTTATTAAATATAATTTTTATATTGACAAGCCTTAAATAATACCTTATATTTGCACATTAAAGTCAGAAATCGACTTGCAATATTAACCCTGAATTACCTTTCTACAAACTATTCCTAACACATCCTTTTTCCTTATACAT
The DNA here is from genome assembly GCA_043747725.1 of Saprospiraceae bacterium. GTDB lineage: Bacteria > Bacteroidota > Bacteroidia > Chitinophagales > Saprospiraceae > JAAFJT01. The sequence continues at coordinate 3,431 of JAYTON010000702.1, read as the reverse complement.
CCCTTTTTGAGTCTAATTTGCAATAGAATTTGCTGGCTTTAATCTCCCTGTAATGGTGGAGTAAGGAAATCATCTTTAATAAACTATCCAAAATCATTGACTAATGTTAGCACAAATTTTAAAAAACGAATCGCCTTTTGGCGCAGGCAATCTCACTAAAGCTGTTGTCAGCGGCTCACAAGACTATTATGGTGCGTGCAGTCTTCAACAATTCAGCTCTGCCAGTTCACTTTCTCAAACCCATGCTGATGCTCAAGGTTGGCTCGACTACCCGACTGGTTTCCAGCCTGCCAATTTTTGGTTTAAAGATGCTGGCGTCAAAGTTTGGGAATATGAAGAAACCTACGACAATTGGCAAGACACTTATGGCGCAGATGCAGTTTTAGCCTTCTACCATTCAGGACATGGAAACATGGATTCTAATGGGGTTTTTCAAGCACCGCTTGGGGGAGTTTGGGACAATCGCGACTGGGCTTTTTCTAATCGGATGGCTTTGGGCAATGAGCAAGTGCGGTATCTCTTCTGGTCAACTTGTTTTTCATTGCGGGTGTTAGGAGGTCATAACCCTATCCGCACTTGGCACAATTCCAATTTGGGTATGCGAATGATATTCGGCTATGAAACCACCAGTGTTGACAATCCGAATTATGGCAAATTCTTTTGGGAGGAATGGAACAAAGGCAAATCATTCAGCCAAGCTTTTTTGGATGCCAGTTGGCGCATTTCAAGCGGACAGGCCCCCTCAGTATGTGCGATGGGTGCGACTCAACAAGAAGCCAAAGACAGGCTTTATAATGAAAGAATCTTTAATTGGGGTTCAGTAGCCCGCAACTATTATGAATGGCGTTGGTATTATGCACGATCCGTCAATGCGATTTTGAAGGCAGTAGAATCCAAAGTAGAGATGCCAAAAGACCCTAAAATAGCCATTTTGGGTACATTAGATGTTGAAGCCGCCGTCAAAAGACTGTCTTCAGCTTTAGGTTATGGTAAAAAAGCTGCTGATAATGTAGAGGTTGATAAAAATGGCAACTTTTATATGAACAATAAAGATATGCACCTTTTTGTCGGTAAAGATGGTCGTTTCGATGCCCAATTAGCTAAACCGAATCACGATAATGAGAAGCAAATTGATAGCAATAAAGCTCAGAAAATAGCTGAAAACTTATTGAGCGACCATGATTTACATCAAGGTGTGAAGTTAGAATTGGATAATATTCGCTATGAAAATGCTTGCAATGGTAGTACAGTAGGCTCTGGTAAAATTGCTAACCCTTACGTAATAGGTACTACTTTTGAATTCCGCCAAGTGATTAATGGCTTCAAAACCGTCAATGAAGATGCTGGCGTGGTAAGAGTGAGTATTGATAACGATGGACAAATTACCCATCTCCATAATTCCACAAGAGAAGTAGTAGATTTATCGAACAGACCTAAATCAGCACCAAAGGCTACTCCAAAATCGCCGACTGACCCTACATCAAGGAGTGTTGAGGATACCTCTATGGATATCGAAGCAGCTTTTGCTCATGAATTAGCCCGTTTTGTACATGCTGGTTCAAATGGTAATGGTAACGGTAATGGCGGAACAAGGGCTGTTGATTCTCAACCTGTCGTCGCCAGCATCAAACAATCGGAAGTAGGTTATGATGTTTCTAAAAACCATGGCAAATTAGTCGCTCGGCGCACTTATGAATTGGATATGGGCAGCAATTGTCAAAAATTGTATAAAGTTCAAGTGCCTTTATTTGATTAATGGTATGCGTTGTTGAGATAAATTAATCGTCTCTAACATAATTATATCCTCTATTTTGATAAACTGAATCGGGGTATCAAAACTCCGATTCAGCATTTTATCATTCAAATCCCTTTATCCACAATGAAAAAACAAGGCAGCTTTTACGCTTTACTCTACTTTTCTTTAGTTTTTATTTGTTGTCATCAAAATAAAAATTCGACTCAAAATAAGAGCTTACCTGACCATTTAGATAGTTTAAAAACAGCTATTTCATCACTTCACAATGCTCAAGACAGTATGAAAACAATCAATCTGAAACTCGGCGAAGACACTACCATCGAACTCAAAGAGCTGGATGGTTATACATGGTATTATGAAGTGAAACCCGATTGGGTGATTAGTATGACTGAGGAATACGATGCACCTTATAAATCAGCGTCAAAATCTGAAGTGACTGATTTTAGCAAATCTACAAAGGTTTTTAAAATAAAAACATTGAAAAAAGGAGAAGCCACTATTCGATTTTATGAAATCAAGGCTTGGGAGCAGAAGTCAAAACCTATTGATGAACAATTTTATACTGTCAAAATTGAATAACAACTGCATATTTAACACAAAATGTTTTTTTAACACATAAGGCACATATAACGCACAGGCAAATCTATGTGCCTTATACATTAAAAAATCAAGCTACCTCTCCCCCACACGACGACCCCGCCCCAGCCGTACAACCAAAGCAATGTTGATTCAAAACAATATTCCGATTCATTAATTTATCAAAATCAAAATCTCGGATATGTACCCCCTCAGTAGAAACGGGTAAATCGAGCATTTGATTGAAATCACAATCGTACATATTACCTTCCCAACTCACTGAAATCGTGCTTCGGCACATTAAATTTTCAATGGTTGAAGGGTTGAAGGCGTTCACCAAAGTGCTCATATATTCCTCATAATTATCCGTTTGAATCAGATAATCCAAGAACCTTGAAATCGGCATATTGGTAATAGCAAAGAGATTATTGAACTCAATATTAAAACGGCGTTTGAGTTGCTGCTTAAATTCCTTTTCCAAACCCGCTTGCGAACCTGGGAGAAATGCACCCGATGGATTATAGACCAAATCGAGCATCAGGCCCGTTCCCTCTTTGCCATAACCGACTGCATTCAACTTTTGCAATGCCGAAATGGAATCTTCAAAAACGCCATCGCCTCGTTGTGAATCTGTCCGTGTTTTTGAAAAATAAGGTAAAGAAGACACAATATGCACTTGATTGGCTGCAAACCATTCGGGCAAATCGTGGTATTTTTTATTGGCTTCAATGATGGTCAGATTGCATCTATCCATCACTTTTTTGCCCAATTTTCGACATTCCTCTACAAACCAACGAAAGTGCAGATTCATCTCCGGCGCACCACCCGTAATATCCACCGTTTTAATATCATATTTTGATAAAATATCTAAACAGATTTCAAGGGTTTCGCGGTTCATATTTTCCGTTTTCTTATCAGGTCCTGCGTCCACATGGCAATGCGCGCAGGTCTGATTACAGAGTTTGCCGATATTGATTTGGAAAATTTCAATACTCGTCGGTTTCAAAGTTTTATAGCCCGCTTCTACTACCTTTTTAGTGAATGAAGGATATTTGGCATCCACAAGTTCTTTACCATTCAGAACTTGAAGTTGAAAATA
>JAYTON010000701.1:0-8608 GCA_043747725.1 Saprospiraceae bacterium | reverse complement strand
AAAAACAAAAAATCGGTTACTAAACCCTTCCAGAACCATTACAAAAAATTTAAAGAATTAGTCTCATTCAAATCTTCCATTTTCTATCCAATAACACCCGTAACAAGCCCCATTAAAAGTCTAAAAGGGATTGTTTTTAAACCATGTTCACTCAGCGATTGTGCAATGCCATCACAGTTTTTAAAAATTGAAAGATAGGGATACAATTGAAAATGTGCGCCTTTATCCCCCCTCAGTATTTTGGAGAAAAATGGGACAAAATGCCTTAAATAATTTGTTGTAATTGTTTTAAAAAAGGTATTGGAAGGTTCAGATAATTCTATTAAAACAAATCTGCCTTGCGGTTTGAGCAGCCTTTTTATTTCTTTTGAAAATAATGAATAGGCATTAGGCGATAATGTTTTTAAGCCAAAAGTGCTTATAATAACGTCTATACTTTCGGAGGGAAATCCATTATTGAAGAAATTTTTTGTATAAATATCAACATTCAAAAGCTGCTTCTTTTCAACTTCAATTTGAGCAAGAGCATTCATTTTTTCTGAAATATCCAAGCCGATGACTCGCCCTTGATTGCCTACTTTTTTAGATAAAATAGGAAAATTCTTACCCGTTCCACTCATCATATCCAGCACAACTGCTCCTTGCTGAATATCCATTTTTTGAATCGCTTTTTGACGACAATAAGACAATAAATTGAATGAAAAAACATCGCTCATCCAATAATCTTTTGACAGTTTATCAAAATGTGTTTCGATAAATTCGGTACTGTATAACGTATTGATAATCAAATTATTATCATTAATATCATTACCTTTATTTAGGCAAATTAAATCCGCATTATTTATCATTTTCAGAGAGTTCTTTAACTTTAGATAATACGTTTTTATGCATAGCATTGAGCAAATAATCGCTCCACCATTTCCAATAAAAGGCAGGGGTTATGGTGTATGAATATTGTGTTTTGGCTATTAAAAGGCATTGATTATCATTCAACGGTTGAACCTCAAAGACGCCATAATCTGATTCAAAATAACCATGTAAATGCGCTGCATCCAAATCGTGGTAGAGCGTCAATTCTCGCATCGGGAGTATCTCTTGAGTGGTACTGAATTGGAGTTTTCGAGGAGCAATTAATGAGTCAATTTTAAATAAAGTCAAGCTATTATTTGTCTGGCAAGAGAGATAATTCAAGGAATCTTTTTGTATAATTTCCATATCCAACGGATAGCTCACACCCGATTTCAAAAAGAAATTACGGCTCTTATTAAATGACACTTTTTGTGTTAAATTTTGCCAAACTACTGAGGGGGAGGCATTAATTTGGACGGACGTTTGAGCAACGGATTCAATTTTTGCCGTGTCATTCACATCATATGTGAGTGTGCCAGGATTAATTAAAAACACCATCAGCAATATGGAAAATTTATTTTTCTGAAAAGCCTTACTCATGGCAAAGCCCAATAAACAGCCCGCAAAAGTTGGTAAGATGATTAAGCCCACTGCCATCAATATACAAATGACTCCTTCCGCTCCGGCTGCCAAAAGCAATAGACTTAAAATGGTAATGATGCCAATGGCTTTGCCCCAAGCGAGTAAGGCTTTGCCCTTAGAATTGGGTGCTTCTCGAAAGCTGAGGATAAAGGCAATCGTGAAAGGAATGGAGAGGAAAAGCGTATAACCATATTCTCCATATTTGAGAATAGAAAAAATTAAGAAAACAAGGATAAGTAAAAGAGTAATGCCGAAAACATTCCAACCCCTTTTTGAATTCATCATTTCAGGTTTGGGTTCTATCAAGGCTTCTCTGAAATCATCTAAATTGTCATTTGAATTTTCCATTTGTATTATTTTTTTTAGTTTCAGTACAAAGTTATAACCTATTTTCTGAACTTTCAATAATAATTGAAAATTAAAAACCCCAACCTTATGCGGCTTCTTTTGTTAAATCGCTTTACCTTGTCGCTTCTTAAAATTAACAATTAGAATCAAGGAGAATTAATATTTGTCAATAATAGATTCTTCAAAAACTTTACACCTTATATATGACTGCTTACATTCTGACCGTCGGCGACGAAATACTGATTGGACAAATTACCGACACCAATTCCGCTTGGATGGCACAACAACTCAACCTTCAAGGCATCCAAATCATTGGCAAAACGAGCGTCGGAGATGTCCATTCTGAAATCGTCAACACCATAGATTACGCCCTTCACCAAGCCGACCTCGTGCTCATGACTGGCGGACTCGGTGCTACAAAAGACGATATTACAAAAAAAGCCATAGCCGATTATTTTGGAATGCAGATGGTCTGGAATCAAGAGACGTTCGACCGCATGTCGTTTTTCTTTAAGAAAATAAATAGAGAAGTCAGCGACATAAATAAAAACAGTTGCTACATGCCCTCCGATGCCACGATTTTAAATAATGATAAAGGATTGGCACCTGGCATGTGGTTTCAGCACGGTAAAAAAGTACTCGTTTCCATGCCTGGTGTGCCGTATGAAATGCAGCATTTAATGACGGGTAGGGTGTTGCCACGCCTTCGAGAATCGTTCCCGATGTCGCCCATCGTGCATCGAACGGTCTTGACGGCGGGCGAAGGCGAGACGATGTTAGCAGAAAAACTAAGCACTTTTGAAGATAAATTGCCTGAAAATGTGAAATTAGCTTATTTGCCCTCGCTCGGTACAGTGCGTTTGCGGTTGACAGCAAGGGGAGAAGATGAGGCTTTTTTGAATACACAATTGGATGTCTTAAAAGCTGAAATGGAAACCATTGTCGAATATGCCGTAGCAGGTTATAATGATGATACGATGCCAAAAGTGATTGGTCAAATGCTGCGTGAACGAGGCTTGCGGATTGGCTCGGCGGAGAGTTGCACGGGTGGATATTTGGCGCATTTGCTCACGAGTGTAGCGGGCAGTTCAGAGTATTTTGAAGGCAGTATTATTGCTTATTCCTACGATTTGAAGGAAAAACTGCTCGGTGTCTCTTCAAATGTGCTGAATACTGAGGGGGCAGTGAGTGAGAATTGTGTCCGTGAAATGGTGCATGGTGCTGTCGAACGCATGGGCGTGGACATTGCGGTTGCCGTTTCAGGGGTGGCAGGTCCGGGCGGTGGCACGCCTGAGAAGCCAGTCGGTACGGTATGGCTCGCCGTCGGTAATAAAGAACGTGTCATAACAGCCAAGTTAGGGATTGATAGAGGGCGTTTGAAAAATATCGAATACGCTGCGAACAGCGGCTTAAACCTTATCAGAAAGTTTTTATTGCAAAAAGAAAAAGTGTAACTTTGCCAAAATTTTTAAAAGGTAAAAATTGGTTTTACCATTGATAATTTTGATTCAAAAATATAAGGTGTTGATTATCAACCAAATACAAACCAAAATTTAAATTCAGTTTTTTAAATTCACAAAATGGCTCAAGTAGAACTTATTATGCCCAAATTGGGCGAAAGCATTACCGAAGCGACCATTCTTTCTTGGAAAAAGAAAGTTGGTGACCATGTGGATGAAGAAGAAACCATCCTCGAAATCGCGACTGATAAAGTGGATTCTGAGGTGCCTTCTCCTGCATCGGGCATTATCACCCAGATTCTTTTTGAAGAAAACGCTGTTGTACCAATCGGTAAAATCATTGCCGTTATTTCCACTGAAGCAAGCGATGAGGCGATGTCAGATGTCGGAGCGCGGATGTCGGATATCAATAGTGCCGGCGTTGAATCTGAAAAGGCTGCGCCGAAATCTGAAACCTTACCGAAGACAACCCCTATAGAAATTCCGAAAACCGCTACGGCTGTTGCAGAAATGTCAAATCAAAGCGACAGCAGCCGTTTCTACTCGCCCCTTGTGCGCACGATTGCGAAAGAGGAGAATGTGAGCGTGGTGGAATTGGATAAAATAGAAGGCAGTGGTCAAGGCGGCCGCGTGACAAAATCCGATATTTTAAACTTTGTTCAAAATAGAACGACTTCCCCGAGTACGAATCACTCAATCACCCAATCACCCATCGCCAATGACTCATCACCAATAACCAATAACCAACAACCAATAACTTCCGCTGTAAGCATTTCTGGCAATGTCGAAATCATAGAGATGGACAGGATGCGGAGGCTCATCGCTGACCACATGGTGATGTCAAAGCAGACTGCTCCGCATGTTACCTCATTTGTAGAAGCGGATGTAACAAATTTGGTTAATTGGCGCAATAAAGTGAAAGGCGAGTTTCAAAAGAAATATGGTGAAAACATGACTTTCACACCTATTTTTATAGAAGCTATTTGCAAAACACTGAGGGATTTCCCGATGGTCAATTCATCGGTGGATGGTAGCAAAATCATTATCAAAAAAGACTTGAATATCGGAATGGCAACGGCTATGCCCAATGGCAATTTGATTGTACCCGTCATAAAAGGAGCGGATATGCTCAATTTGTTAGGCTTAACCAAGCAAGTCAATGACTTAGCCAATCGCGCCCGCACCAATAAGCTCAAGCCCGAAGAAGTGCAAGGCGGTACTTTCACCCTCACCAATGTCGGTGGTTTCGGCAATATTATGGGTACTCCTATTATCAATCAACCGCAAGTGGCGATATTAGCGGTCGGGGTAATTAAAAAGAGACCGGCTGTCATCGAAACTGAGTATGGCGATGTGATAGCCGTGCGTCAAATGATGTATCTGTCTATGAGCTATGACCATCGAGTTGTTGATGGTTCATTGGGTGGCACTTTCCTCCGCCGAGTGGCAGATTATTTAGAGCAATTTGATGTGAATAGGACGGTTTAATTTTGATAATTACAAATACCTCAACCACGTTTGCTCTTTATGCTGCATTTTATAATCACTATACCACTTGCTAATAGGATATAAAAATGCAACGATACTTATCCAAGCGATATAAACACCCCCTAAACTCAAACCGTCGCCCTCCTTCGGGCGACCAAATCCAAAACCTTCAAATTGAAAATTCGACCAATGAAAGCCTTGTATGAGAAAAATAGAAATCGCTACAAAATGGATGATAAACCAGTGCAATAACCAATAAAATAAAGGTTCTTACAAAAGCAATGGCGGTAATGCGTTTCATATTGTTGATTTTTTTAACAAAACAATTTGTCCCAAATGATAATGATTATACTCAACAACGCGCTGTATATTTTTATAAAAACTATTCAACCCTCATCCATCTTCACAATTTTTGGAAAAAATGAGCCAACAACATCGACTAAGGCTACTTGCGATTGCATTACCAAATCAATGTCTTTATAGGCATGAGGCGCTTCATCCAAGCCCCCGCCGAGGAGCGTAACACCATGTTTTTCAAGCATGTTTTTTAATGCCCGATTTGTAACGCTTTCTTTAGCTTGCCGTCGACTCATCCTTCTGCCCGCGCCATGAGCTGCAGAATTGATGCCCGATACCTCTCCTTTTCCTCGAACAATATATCCTGCAGCCGTCATGCTGCCCGGGATAATACCCATCAGGCCTTTGCCCGCAGGCGTCGCACCCTTGCGATGCACGATGACTTCTCGACCATCCAATATTTCTTTCCAAGCAAAGTTATGGTGATTTTCAATCCTTGTAATCGGTTGATTACCAATGGCTTGCGCAATTTTATCATGGATAGCATGATGGCAAGCCGATGCATAATCACCTGCCAAATTCATTGCCAACCAATACTCCATACCCTCTTGCTCATCCAATCTTAGCCATGCCAAGTGCTTCGCTTCTTTGGGCAATTGTCGTTTTTCCATCGCCGCATTCGTGTAGTGGTTGGCGATATTGGCACCCAATCCTCGACTACCCGAATGTGATAGTAAGGCGATATATTGACCCGCTTGGATGCCCAGTTCAGCGTCATCATAATCAAAATGACAGATGCCAAATTCCACGAAGTGATTGCCGCTGCCCGACGTGCCGAGTTGCTTGGCAGCCTTATTTTGCAGACCCCTCAGTAATGGGAGTTCGTTGAAGAGTGGGCTGTCCATCACTTCATGTTCGTAGCTGGTAGTCCAAGCTCCACCCGCGCCGAAAATGGTATTTTCAATGATGGCTTTTTGAAACATTTTACTGCGTTTATCCAACTCATCTGCATGAATGGGAAACACCGAAAGGCACATTCTGCAACCAATATCCACGCCCACGCCATAAGGAATCACCGCCCCCTCAGTAGCCAACACGCCACCAATAGGCAAGCCATATCCCGCATGAGCATCGGGCATGAGAGAGCCAGCCACCGTAATCGGTAGCCGCATCGCCATTTTCATTTGGTCGAAAGCGCCTTGCTCGATGTGCTCAGCACCGAAGACTTTGAAGTCCAATGGCTGAGTGAGCAATTTGGGTTTTTCTTTACCAATTTCAGGCTTGGGTTTGATTTTTTCAGCGATGCCGCCGAAGATTTCATCATCATAGTATTTTTCAGGCGTTTCCACCAAACCCCTCAGTATCGGCTCTATTTCCTCAAAAGTTGAGTGCTTAAAATGCTTCTCCATGACGGTCATCGTCATGCTGATAGCTGGATTTTGAGGAAAACCCAACTCTACTAATTGCTTCGGTTTTAATTTTAATTTCATTCTACTACCGATATTTTGCACCTCTGGTGCATTTTCTTTTAATAAAATGTCTAACGTTAGATATCTCTATGGCATCTAATATCTCCAAATCTACTGTCTATTTAACTGCTTCAAAAGGCGATTTCTAAAACGATGATAATGCACTGTAATGGTATGTCGAGGTGTTTTAATTTGGTATAAATCGGGGTGTTTAAATTCATTATCAATGAGTTGTATGATATTCGTAGCGCGGTCCAGCACCGATAACACATACTTTTTTTCATAGCTTAAAATTATAACTTGTTATGAAATTTTTAAAATGAAAAGAGTTTTGAATAAGAATATTAAAAATTTAAAGCAGAAAATTGGAACTTGTGCCTTTAAATTAGGAGTTTTAATTAGGATTTAGGAATTACACTATTTAGCTTCCTTTGTCCATAACTCTTTGCAGACTCAATTTTATGATAAAAGATATAAAAAACCTGTTAGATGCTTGTCTGCCAATCGGTACGGCTGAGGGTTGTGTTTTTCTGATTGATAAACCCTTTGGTTGGACATCTTTTGACGTGGTGAATAAATTGCGTTATCGGTTAAAAAATGTTTTGAAGGATAAAAAACTCAAAGTCGGTCATGCTGGCACACTCGATCCTTTGGCAACGGGGCTACTTATCGTCTGCGTTGGCAAAATGACCAAGCAAATTGATAGCTTCATGGGCTTACCGAAAGCCTACACTGGCACGATTCGTTTGGGTGAAACAACGCCGAGTTATGATGCTGAAACTGAGGTGAATGCCATCTTCCCAATCGACCATATTACCCCCTCAGTATTGGAGGCTGCACGGCACACTTTTTTAGGCGATATTGAACAGTTGCCGCCTATATTTTCAGCTATCAAACAAGCGGGCAAACCGATATATGAATTGGCACGGCAAGGGGTGGATGTGCAGGTAGAGCCGCGCAAAGTGAATATCTATCAGTTTGATACTGAGCGCGTTACGGATAAAGATATTTCTTTTTATGTGAAATGCAGCAAAGGGACGTATATCCGTTCACTGGCTTTTGATTTTGGAAAAGCCTGCGACAGTGGCGGCTATTTGACAAGCCTTCGGCGGACTGCTATTGGCGATTTTAAAGTGGAAGATGCTTGGAATATGGATAATTTAATCGCTCAATTGGAAGGAGTTATATTTTAACTATCTAAATGTCTAAAGTCTAATTTTCTAATATCTATTTTATGAAACGACCCGTAGGTGTAATAGGAGCCGGTAGCTTCGGCATAGCGATAGCCAAATTGCTTGAACCCAATACAGAGGTCTTGATTTACAGCCGTAAAATTGAGACGGTTAATAGCATTAATACCCATCATTTTCATTACAACACACCGCTCGACCCCGAGCGCATACGGGCGACAAATGACCCGCAAGAGATATGCGATCAATGCCGCTTGATATTCCCGATTGTGCCCTCCGGCAATTTTCGCACGATGATGAAAGCCTTTTCACCTTATTTGAAACCATATCATTTTTTAATTCATGGTACAAAAGGTTTTGACCTTGTGGGCGTGGATGAAGTGAATTTGAAAAGCGGTGTGGTGGTGTCGAGAGCTAATCTGAGGACGATGAGCGAGGTGATTACGGAGGAAAGTTCGGTAGTGCGCGTAGGCTGTTTGTCTGGTCCCAATTTGGCAAGCGAACTATTGGCAGGTCAACCCACGGCAACGCTGATTGGTAGCCGTTTTGATGAAGTAATAGATGCCGGGCAAGCCGTTTTGAACTCTAAACGCTTCCATGTTTTTGGATCTTATGAGATTTTGGGGGCAGAATTTGCTGGCGCTTTGAAGAATATTATTGCCATTGGCTCAGGTGTTTTAGGTGGCAAAGGTTTGGGGCGCAACATTCAAGCGATGCTGATAACAAGGGGTTTAACTGAAATGATTGCCATCGGTACGCGTTTGGGTGCTACCAATAGAGCCTTTTTGGGCACAGCGGGTATTGGCGACCTCATCGCCACATCCACAAGTACCAATAGCCGCAATTACTCATTCGGCATGCGCCT
>JAYTON010000700.1:0-10180 GCA_043747725.1 Saprospiraceae bacterium | reverse complement strand
CAGACGAACAGTATCAAAACGAGGTGATGAGCCTATCTCAAAATCTGTTGCAGGTGTACCAGATACGGGAACAGCTACTATTTTGACCTATTTGAACTTCGGTAAAGTTCATAATTCAGGTTTTGATTTGGGTGTCAATTATTATTTCACCAATTCTTTCAGTGTTGGTTTGAATTATTCTTATTTCAATTTTGAATTAGATAAAAACGATAAAAACAATGATGGTGACCGCAATGGCATTATCAATAATTTGGATTTACCTATCAATACGCCCAAACAAAAAGGCAGCGTCGCCTTGAATTATAGTGGTAAAAAGTTTTTTGGCTCCTTGTTCACGCGTTGGGTACAGACCTACGATTTCTTTTCAGGTATTAATGTAGCAGCCAGATCTAATTCTGAAATTTTTCAAAACTTGGGAGCTATTCCTGCGCTGGGATTACCTGCTCAAAAGTACGAGTTGAAGGAAAAGGCGCGTTATGGTCGCAATTTTAATTATGGACCATTGGGCGGTTTTGTTAACGTGGATTTGAGCTTAGGTTATCGAATCAATAATATGTTCACTATTGCAGGTCAAATAACCAATCTTTTTGATAGTAAAAAAGTTCGGGAGTTTATTGCTGCACCATATATCGGGCGGTTATATCAAGTAGAAATCAAGATTAATTTACCAGCAATCAAAGCAAAATCGAAGTAATATTAATTTAGTATAATCAATTGATGCGAGGCATACCCCTCAGTATGCTTCGCATTTTTTTGAGTTATTTGAATTAGGATGCTATACTCCAGGGATTCGCTCTATTAAAATTTTTATAAATATTAAGTTAAGTGCTACAAACCTATAAGGTTTTGAAAACCCATATAGGTTTATTTTTATTGGAAGGAAATAGAAAAAAGTCATTGATTATTAGCGTTTTCATTCTTTCATATTTATAATAACTTTAATAGGGAGAATTGCTGAGAATGCTAAGTAATTCAAATAAAAACAAACCTAATGGTCACGGCTACTGCAATCATTTTAATCCTCTATGCTATTATTATCATTTGGTTTGTTGCCAAAGGCGCAAGCAAAACCAAATCTATGGCAGATTATGCCATAGGCAGCGTACAGTTTTCACCTTATATGGTGGGTTTATCATTGGCAGCAGCGAGTACAAGTGCAGCTACATTTATCATCAATCCGGGATTTATTACCTTGTATGGTATCAGTGGCATATTAACTTTTGCTGTTTTTTTGCCTTTGGGCAAGTACCTGTCATTGATTTTAATGACAAAACGCTTCCGCCAACAAGGTATAAATGTCAAAGCCTTGAGCATGGCGCAATGGATTGGACGGCGCTACAACACGCAAGCAGGAGCAATACTTTTTGCCGTTTTATCGCTTTTATTAGTTTCTTTCATGGTATTAATATGCGTAGGCATGACCAAAGTCATTTCACAAGCCTTGCAAACTGGTGAATTGCCTACTCTGGCGGGCATTGTAATATTTGTGTTTGGCTATATGATGTTTGGCGGTGCAAATTCAATGGTTTATACCAATACCATTCAAGCCTTTTTAAAGTTGGTGGTAGCGGTCCTTATGTTAGGTTCAGGATATACGTATTTTAGTGAAGGTATTCACCAATTTTTAGATAAATTAAATCAAATTGATCCTTTACTCACTGCGACAACTAACCCTAAAAGCCCTCTTTTCAGAGATTATTTTGAAATCATTTTTTGCCCATTTATAGTCGGAATTGCCATTGTTTGCCAACCGCATATCATTACAAAATCGCTTCTATTAAAAAGTGATAAAGATGTCAATAAATATCTGACCACAGGTATTTTAGCCGAAATTATCTTTTTCAGCGTGGTCATTGTGGGTCTATACGCCCGTTTAAGTTTTCCCGATTTGATGAATAACGGGGTGGCGATGAAAATGGACGGTATTATCCCTGCTTATGTCGTCAAAGAATTTCCTATTTGGCTTGGTTTGGTCGTGGTTTTTGGCTTAATTTCATCGGGTTTAGCCACTTTTGAAGGCTTGATTCAATCGCTTTCAACAACGATTACGACAGATATTATTGGTCAATTTAATAAAAATATTGAGGCACAAAATCCTAATTCAAGCGGGACTCAAGGGGGGCGTTTAATGTTTTTAAATAAAATAGTGATTATTTGCTTAGCTATTCTCACCTTCTTTTTAACCAAAGAACAACTTTTAAATCCTAAATTAAGTGTAGGTATTTTTGCCCAATTAGGCGTTTACGCCTTTTTTTCTGCCGCTTTTATGCCTGTTTTGATGGGCATTTTCCTTAAAGATGTGCCCACCATTGCACCTATGACGGCGGCAGTTGTGGCTGTAGTAGTGCATTTTGGAACCTACTTCGGCGGCATGACTCCGTATTTACATGGGCTTGTTAAAAATCCTGCTGTTTCTGCTACTTATGCTATTTGTACATCAACAATAATCGGTTTTGGATTGTATTTTTTATTAAAAAAGACAAAAGACAAAAGACAAAAGACAATTTTATGAAAAACGCCATTGTTATTTCAACGGGTGCTTACTTACCAGAGCAAATTATTCCCAATCAATATTTCAACGCATACTTCAAGGAAGACGTTGATACATGGTTGCGTGAAAATATGCACATCTACGAACGTCGTTGGTGCGCTGCCGATGAATCCGCCGCTGATTTATGTGAAAAAGCAGCCAACCAAGCCTTACAACGGGCGAATATTTCAGCGGATGAACTCAACTTATTGATAGTGGCTACGGATACGCCAGAATTTATTTCTCCTTCAACGGCTGCCGTCGTGCAACACCGAATAAGAGCCACAAACGCAGGCACTTTCGACCTCAATTCCGCTTGTGCAGGCTTTGTAACAGGCTTAGATGTAGCCGCAAAATACATTTTAGCAGACGACCAATATCAATACGTTATGGTCATTGGGGCTTATGCCATGAGCAAATATTTGAATAAAGACGATAAAAAAACAGTCACGCTTTTTGCCGATGGCGCAGGAGCAGTTATTTTAAAATGCGATAATAACAATATTGAGCAAGGCGTTTTATGCTCAAAACTTATATCAAAAGGCGAATTTTATGATTGGATGGGCATTTATGCAGGTGCCACCCATATGCCCACAACTCAGGGGGTACTTGAAAGACGAGACCATTTGTTGAAATTCGTTAAAAAATTTCCTAAAGAACTCAACCCAGATATATGGACAATGATGGTTAGAGACCTTTGTGCAAAATGCAAAATTCAACCTTCAAATCTAGACCATTTTTTTATGACCCAAATCAATATCAACGCTATTTGGGAGACCCTCGACCGCCTCAATGTTCCTCGCAACTCGGCTGAAACGGTCATGCATTATTATGGCTATACAGGCTCGGCAGCCATTCCGATTGCCTTGAATCAACGCATGGAAAGCGGCAACATTCAGCAAGGCGATTGGGGTATGTTTATTGGTTCGGGGGGTGGTCTAGCGTTTGCAGCGGCAGTGGTGAAGTTTTAATAATTATTGAATTGAAAAATGAAGATATTACAACAAGATTGGGCGGCTAAATGGGCATCCTATAGCCCCGATAAAATAGCCCTAAAAGAATACGAAACAGGGCGTTCATTGAGCTACTCGGCACTCAATAAACAGGCAAACCAAATTGCCCATTTTTTACGCTATCAATACACCATAAAAAAAGGTGATAGAATCGCTGTTTTAGCTGAATATAGTTTAGAATATGTTGCGCTTTTCTGTGCAGCCCAAAAATTAGGCTTCATCATTGTGCCGCTTAACTATCGTTTTGCCCCTTCTGAAATAGCTTATTTGTTGAAAGATGCTGAGCCTACATTGATTTTTTGTGAAGAAAAATGGTTACCAATTTTGCCTCATACTGAGGGGGTAATTGTGATAGAAAAAATAGAAAATATTTTACAAAATATTGATAATCAAATAATTGCGAATTTTAAAAATGTTATTTTAAATGACAACGACCCCGCTTTCATTCTTTATACAAGCGGTACTACGGGTTTCCCCAAAGGGGCTATTTACAGCCATAAAATGTTGTATTGGAATAGCATCAATACCGCCATGAGTTTGATTATTAACTCTGAAAGCCGGACTTTAAATGTGATGCCCCCGTTTCATACAGGTGGGTGGAATGTGCTTTTAACGCCCTTTTTACATCATGGTAGCTACACCTGTTTGTTGAAAAAATTTGATGCTGTGGCTGTTTTACACCTGCTTCAAAGTGAAAAATGTACCATTTTTATGGGTGTTCCTACGATGTTGAAGATGATGGCAGATTTGCCCGAATTTCAAAACGCCACATTCTCTGATATTCAATATGCCATAGTTGGCGGCGAGCCAATGCCCATTCCACTGATTGAACGCTGGCAAGCCAAAAACGTATTGATTAGGCAAGGCTACGGCATGACTGAGGTAGGTCCCAATTTAACGTCCTTGCACCAAGATGATGCCATGCGAAAGAAAGGCTCTATTGGTCGTCCCAATTTTTATGTTGATACTAAAATCGTAGATGAAAACGGTCGAGAAAGCCAAAATGGAGAACTATTACTGAGGGGACCTATGGTCACGCCCGGCTATTGGCGCAACGATGAAGCGACCCAAAAAAGCATCGTCAAAGGCTGGTTTCATACGGGCGATAGGGTTCGGTGCGATGAAGAAGGCTATTTGTACGTAATTGATAGGATAAAAAATATGTATATCAGTGGCGGCGAAAACGTGTATCCTGCCGAAGTAGAAAGGGTGATTTTGACACACTCTTTAGTATCGGAAGTAGCTGTGATAGGCGTACCTGATGACCAATGGGGCGAAGTGGGTAAAGCATTCATTGTTAAAAAAAATGATGTACAACTTATTGAAAATGAAATAATTGCATATTTAAAAGATAAAATAGCGAAATTTAAATTGCCTAAAACCATCATTTTTATAGAGGCTCTGCCTAAGTCCGATACTGGAAAAATTAATAAAAAACAACTTAAAGATATGCTATGAAACTACCTGTTTTTTTTATAATGCTCTTTTTTATTTCATGTAAATCATCTGTAAAATCCATGCAAGACATACCTACTTTTGCAGCCAATAGTATTGCCGCTATTTTGGATTATCCCTTCCCCATCAAGACCCTCCAATTAGAGACTGGGATGGAAGTGGCTTATCAATCGGTGGGAACATCGACGGCTGTAACACCGCTCATTTTTATTCATGGCTTAGGCAGCTATATGCGGGCATGGGATAAAAATATAGACCCCCTCAGTCAAACAAGGCGTTGTTTTAGAATTGATTTGCTCGGTTATGGCAAATCCAGCAAAGGCGATTATCAAAGCGGCATGGCGTTTTATGCTCATATGATTCAAGAATTTTGCAAAAAACTTAAGCTCAAAAAGGTCATTTTAGTAGGTCATTCAATGGGTGGTCAAATAGCAGCGACAACAGCTTTGCTTTATCCCAATTTAGTAGAACGCTTGATTTTGATAGATCCTGCGGGCTTCGAAACTTTTAATGATATTCAAAAACAAACTCTGAAAAGTGTAACGACTGCGGCAGCTATCCAAAACACACCCGATGAACGCATTAAACAAAATTTTGCTGTGAATTTTTATAAGGGTACGCCCGATGATGCTCAATTTATGATAAATGATCGTTTTTTGATGAAAAAATGCTCCGAATTTAAGCAATATTGCAGTATTGTTTCTCGCAATGTGTACCAAATGCTTGAAGAACCTATTTTTTCAAAATTGAAAAATATTCAACAGCCGACACTTATATTATATGGTGAAAAAGATGCTTTAATACCCAATCGCTATCTCAATCCGACTCTCACGACTGAGGGGGTAGCTCAAGCAGGTGCGAAAGAAATACAACATGCAGAGGTCTTTATAGTACCTGATGCGGGTCATTTTGCTATGTGGGACCAAGCTGGTTTCGTGAATCAAAAAATATTTACTTTTCTTCATTAAATTTTAGATTTTATTAATTTTAAAAAATATGAACAGATTAGAAAATAGAATTGCTATTATTACTGGCGGTGCGAATGGTATTGGCAAAGCAACTGCCCTCAAATTTGCTCAACAAGGCGCAGCCATTGCTATTTGGGATTTGAACGAAACAAAAGGCCTCGAAACCGTAGATATATTGACATCAATGGGCATTAAAGCGAGGTTTTACAAGGTTAATACTGTCCTTTCAGCGGAAGTTGAAGCAGCAGCGACGGCAGTGATAGCGGATTTTGGCAGAATTGATATCCTCATCAATAATGCGGGCATCACGCGCGATGCCTCACTTTTAAAAATGACGGAAGAGCAATTTGATACGGTAGTAGACGTGAATTTGAAAGGTGTTTTTAACTGCACCAAAGCCGTTGCGCCTTATATGATTCAACAAAATTATGGGCGAATAGTACAAGCCTCGTCTATTGTGGGTTTGTATGGCAACTATGGTCAAACCAATTATGTAGCCACCAAATCGGCGGTGATTGGCATGACCAAAGTATGGGCGCGTGAGTTGGGTCGCAAAGGCATTACAGTGAATGCAGTTGCGCCGGGTTTTATTGCTACCGAAATGGTGCAAACGATTCCTGCAAAAGTGATTGCTAATATTGAAGACCGAACACCGCTTGGCAGAATGGGGACACCCGAGGAGGTGGCTAATGCCTACCTTTTTCTCGCTTCCGACGAAGCCAGTTTTGTCAATGGGGTGGTGCTGAGTGTGGACGGCGGCATGGTTTTATAGTTTTTTAATTTTTCAATTCAAAAAAGATGCGTGATAAACTCCAGAAGTTTTCAGATTTTGCGAATAGCTTGTTGCCTCATGAAACAGCGTATTTGTTGGCTATTCAGAAATTTCAGGATAATGAACGGTTGGATATTTTAGAACGAATTGATAAAAACTGCCAACATATTCATCAACCCATTACTTTTGATGAAAGTATAGACAAGCGCAAATATTCGCACCTCAAAACATGGATAGAAGAACGCCTACAAGAGATTGATGTAGATGCTCAGTACAACCGCTTGGTGCATTGGCATCAGCACCTAATGACCGACACCATTTCGCCCGAAGAAGAAAAAGCGTTGCTCAAAACCATTCGCGATTACTCCCTTGATGCCTCCTTTAACTCCACCACGACTGGGCGTGGCAGTATGGATTTTTATTTCAGCCAATTTTATGAATTAGTGAAAGATTTTAGGCAATATTTAATCATTCGCATGCGCTATACAGAACATCAAACGGCTGATAATTTTGTTAAAACATACCAAATAAAATATAATTATTGCCACACTGTTGCCGACATTATGTATGATGCCACGCGTGATATTGTGAACCAATATGCTCAAAAAGCGGCAACAGAATCGTTGGTGTGGGAGGAATGGCTTACCGAACGATTTTATGACGAAAACCTCGATGGATTGAACCGTTACTATGCTCTTGTTCGCTTGACTTTTATCTACAACAACTATCGCCAGTTTGAAAAATTGCAAGATAAATATGACTATATCGATGCCCTTTTCAAAAAAGGTTTCTACTATTCTAGACGCTTACTCGTCAATTATTATAGCAACTGCCTATTGTTGCACACTCGTTTTAAAGATTTTGATAAGGCAGAATATTATGGCTACCTATCCATCCGAGTAAAAAATAGCGATTATTTGCATTATGTCAATAACTTGTGCGCCATTTTACTGAGGGGGGTAAAAAATGAAGCGGCTCTCAAGCTAATGCGCCAAGCACACCCCGAAATGAAACATACTCAGAGTTTTCACAACAAAGTAGGGTTCATCGCTTTTTATGGTAAAGCCTTGAATGCCAATAGTTTATGGCGAAATACAGAGAATTACAGCGAATCATTTTTGAGGGTTTATAAGGCTGAGGTATTTGAACAACGCTGGCATATTTTTTTTACAACGTATTTAGAATCGCTTTTAGGGCAAAAGAAATACGTTAAATTGTTACAAATTGTCAAGCGTTTTAAACTCTTAGATAAAGAAAAACAATACCGAAAAAACCCTTCAGTTCTCCCAACTATTCTGCTCTATAATGCTTTATGCGACTATAAAGATGAAAAAATTACGTTCAATGATTTTAAAAAAATTATAACCAGTGAGAAAATTTTTTTTAACGAAAACGTTGACCGTTCACACCAGTTTGGGGATATTATAAAAAATATGGTCAGTCATTTAAATGATATGGAAAAGGGGCGATTAATAAAATATTGATTTTCAATTATTTAAATCAATAACCAATAATCACCCAATTAATCTGCAATCTTCTTCCCTCGCATAGCCGCACCTATATTCACATCCATTGCCCGATGCGCCAACGGCTCAGTATATTCATTGAGCGATTGCATAGCGGCATTAATAGCATCTTTGTCTTCTCCTGCAACTGACCCCCTCAGTATTTCTACTAATTTTAAGGTCGTTGCTTTCTCTTCTTCACTTAAAATAGAATCATTTTGTTTTAAAAATTTGTCAGCTGCCAGCACTATATTATTGGCTTCATTGCGCGCTTCCAAGAGCGAACGGATGTGTAAATCGCTGGCTGCATTTTGAATTGAATCCAAAAGCATCAATGCCATTTCTTCATCGCTCAAGCCATAACTGGCTTTCATGGTCACTTCTTGCTCTACATTCGAACGCAACTCCTTAGCTTTTACCCTTAAAATACCGTCGGCATCCAAATAAAAGGCAATATCTATCTTTGGCAAACCTGCAGGCATGGGGGGAATACCCCTCAGTATAAACTCGCCTAATTTGCGATTGTGCTGCACCAAATCCCGTTCACCTTGATATACTGCTACTTTGAGATTAGATTGACCGTCAATTGACGTGGTATATTGCCTCGCCGCTTTCATCGGTATTTTACTGTTGCGCGGAATAATTGTATCCATCAAACCGCCCACCGTCTCGATACCGAGTGATAGTGGTGTGATGTCAATCAATAAAATATCCTTCTGATTACCCGCTAAAACGTCTGCTTGAATAGCTGCACCGAGTGCCACCACTTCATCAGGATTCAAATCATCATGGACTTTTTTATTAAAAAATTGAGAGACCGTTTCCTTCACCAACGGTATGCGCGTAGAGCCGCCCACCATCACAACTTCTTGAATATCAGCGATTTGTAAATTCGCATCCGCTAATGCTTTTTTACAACACTCAATCGTTTTATCAACCAATGGCTTCGCAAGTTCTTCAAATTTTTGTTTAGTAATTTGAAATTTAAAATTGGAGATTTCATATTCAAATACCGATTTAACGCTCAAAGCCTTTTTTGCCTTTTCAGCCGCCAAGCGAATGGTTTGACCAAACTCTTTATCATTGATAATCAGGGTGTTATCAATATTATTTTCTTTAATCCAATAATCAATAATGGTTCTATCAAAATCATCGCCACCAAGGAAAGTATCGCCGTTGGTAGAAAGCACTTCAAAAATACCGTCTTGAATTTGAAGAATAGAAATATCAAAAGTGCCACCGCCGAGGTCATAAACAGCGATGGTTTCAGCATTTTTTTTATCTAATCCATATGCTAATGCCGCTGCAGTTGGTTCATTGACAATGCGGAGAACATCGAGTCCAGCGAGTTTCCCTGCATCGCGTGTAGCCTGTCGTTGAGCGTCATTAAAATACGCCGGCACAGTGATAACTGCCTTAGAAATAGGCTGATCCAACACGTCTTCAATGCGATTTTTCAATTCTTTTAAAATAAAACTGGAGAGTTCAACAGGCGAGTAAAATTTATCTTTCACCCTTATTTTCACAAGGCTTTCATCGTCAGGGGAGTCAATAATGGTGTAGCCAAAGTAATTTTCAAAGCCTTTCACATCTTTAAAACTCTTACCCATCAAGCGTTTGACGGAGTAAATGGTATTTTGAGAGTCGCTAATCAGCTTTTCTTTTGCCGCATCACCGACGATTGCAGACCCCTCAGTATCGAAGTGTAAAATAGACGGCACGAGCGTATTTTTTCCATCTTTACCCGCAACGCATACAAGCACACCATTTTTTATATACGCTACAAGGGAATTAGTCGTACCTAAATCAATGCCGACGATAACATCTGCCTGTTTATCTGCTGAACCTGTTTTTAAATTAATTGAAATGAGAGCCATATGAAACCGTAAAAGGTAAAATAATAAATGTAAAATGTAAAAGCGAGGATTGTCAACACT
>JAYTON010000699.1:0-6814 GCA_043747725.1 Saprospiraceae bacterium | reverse complement strand
ATCAACAGTTAAAACGTAAA
This sequence comes from Saprospiraceae bacterium, assembly GCA_043747725.1. GTDB lineage: Bacteria > Bacteroidota > Bacteroidia > Chitinophagales > Saprospiraceae > JAAFJT01. Next base: position 6,794 of record JAYTON010000699.1, on the reverse strand, counting down.
ACAGGCATGCAGATTTAACGGAAAAACTTAAAAACTGATTCCCGTAAAAACTGTTATACTTAAAATACAGTATTCAGTTAAAAATAAAAAACCGACAATGATTTTATCAGTAACCAACTTGAAAGGCGGCGTAGGAAAGTCCACCATTGCACAAAACCTTGCGGTGTGCCTCACACATAGCGGTAAAAGCGTATTTTTAGTTGATACAGACTACGAACTCCGCACGAGCAGTGATTGGGGCGGCGATAGAGGAGAAAAGCTCCAGAGAATAGAATTTGAGGCAGTTCATCAAGATAACGTGACGGAGTTAGTACTCAAGCAATCGGATAATTACGATGTTGTGATTATTGACGGCACTCCAGCCTTGTTTGAGCTATCAAGTAAAGCCATTTTATTGAGTGATGTTGTGTTTATTCCTGTCATTCCGAGCATAGAAGAAGTGCGCACTTTAGAGCGTTTTATGAAACGTTATAAAGAAGCTAAAATGATGAAAAAGAAAATTGGTGGCGATGTTGAAGCGTATATTATTCTCAATAAATACAATCAGAATTTAAAAATAGATAGAGAAGTAGAAGAAATTTTACAAGACTTTGAACTCCCTGTTTTGAAATCAAAAATTGCTTATCGCGTCGCTTATCGAGAAGCTAAAATAGAAGGAAAAGGCGTGATTGAATATGACGATAAAAAAGCAAAAGATGAAATGATGAAACTTTATGACGAAGTAGCCGCCATTATCCAGAAATTTCTTTAATCAAAATTAGAATAACCATTATAAATTTCAAGAATTTTTAAATATTGAAAATATGAAAAAACCATCATTAAAAAATAAGTTAACTGCAGATAAAATCGAAGAAGCCAATCGGCTTTTATCAGCACAAAACCCAGTTTCACAAAATATTACTAAAAAAAACATTGATACTGAGGGGGTAGCACCACTTAAAAACATTGAAAAGGAAAAGCTCGAAACTAAGGAAAAATCAACCAAAAAGCCTGAAACCTCTAAATCCAAACCTAAACAGACACCACAAAAAACGGTCATAGCCGAGCCTCAACCAATGCGCCTCGTGCGCGTAACTGTGGATGTGCCCGAAGATTTGCATGAAAAATTGAAAATTAAGATGATATTGAGTAAGCAGACAATAAAAGATTATCTTCTTAATTTTATAGAAAAAGATTTGGCTAAAACTGACTTCAAATTTTAGGATTTAGCCCCCTCCCCCTCAGTTGCCACGTTCCTCGCAATGGCATTTTGGCATATTTAAGGTCAAAAAATAGCATTTTTGCTTATCAAAAAAAGCTGGTGTGAAATAACAAACATTGGTTTTTTAATTTTATAAAAAAAAAGAAACATCATCAAAAAAAATTTGTCACGTTTTAGTCTGTTGTTTTAACATTTGTTTTGATTGTCATTATTGTACAGCCTCATAACTAATTGATTATCAATATTTTACAAGTGGTTGGTATAACACTTCTTACGGAGAACTATAACACTTATCACGGAGAACTATAACACTCTTTACGGGAAACTATAACACTTCTTACGGAACTTACTTTCCCTCCTTATTCTCAAATATAACACTTTTTACGGCATATAAACAGCGAGTTATAACACTTTTTACGGGAAATTATAACACTTTTTACGGAGTAACTATAACACATTTCACGGAATAATTAAAATAATACCCTCTCCCTTTTTTAACCCATAACGTCAGTTTTTTTACCTTAACTATAACACTTTTTACGGAATTATTAGATATTTAAAGTGAATTATAACACTTTTTACGGAAAATAATAGCTATTGGAATGACCCATTTATAACACTTTTTACGGTAAAATATATGTATTTTTGAGAAATATCTTGTGGAAAGCAGGTAAACAGGGCAATAGTTGAGATATTTAGGTTGAAAAGAGCAATTTTCTTTTTTAAAAAATAAAACAAATTTCCATTCTTGTTATAGTTTAAAAACTATCTTTGTTATAGTTAATAAAAAGGGAGCTATGAAGAAAAAAAGTACCGAAAAACCCATGCGGCTCATTGCCAAATCGAATAAGTTGATAGAAGCGCGGCACAATTTGGATATTTGGGAACTGCGCATTTTTACCAAAATGCTGATGTTGATTACACCTGACACCAACACGCTTGATTACGTGATTCCTATCAAAGAAATTATTAGCGATTTTGAGCTTTCCGATAGCCAAACCTCCTATACTGCCATTCGTGACGCCGCAGACAAATTGTTGGGACGCAAAGTGTACATTTATAAGCAAATTGAAGGCGATAGGTGGGAACGCCAAGCAACGACCTTGATTAAAAAATATGCCGTGCCTGTAGTTAAATTGGGTGATGGCAGCTTTGCAGAAGTGGATAGCAAGGATAAATATATCAAAATCGGCTTTGATGAGGATGTCCGTGCCATGATTGTTAACTATAAGGACAGCTTTACAAAACTCAATTTAGGGGTGCTGGCAAAGTTGAGCCCCAAATCATTCAGGATGTATGAGTTGATGAAACAATATGAGGATACGGGCTTTAGGACGATGACGGTGGACGAATTGCGTGATATTTTCGACCTCACTGGGCAATATAAACTCTATGGCAGCATCAAACAACGGGTGGTGGATAAAGCGCAAAAAGACCTTGAAAAATATGCTGATATTACCTTCACCTACGATGAAATTAAGCAGGGTAGGGCAGTACACCGGTTGAATTTTCATATTCGGACAAAGGACGGAAAACCGAGAAATAGCAACCTCCCGATTGTTATGCCGCTTCATGAAGTAGATGAGTCATCTCAAAATCCTAAACTGCTCGGAGACTTAGTGGCTTCGGTAGGGGAGGAGTGGGGCGTGAATCAGACAATGATGATTCAACTCATTAATAAATACCCTGAAGACCGTATCCGCCAAGCTATAGAAGTGACACGACAAACGATAAAAACGGGTAAAGTGAAAGATGAAGCTGCTTTTTTTGTGCAAGCCGTTAAAAAAGGCTACACCAATAAAGCCTTTGAAAAAGAGCAAAAACAAACCAAAGCACTGGTTGAAAACAAACAAAAAGCATTAGATAAAAAGAATCTACAAACACAATTAGATGTTTTATTGGATATTTATAATTCTCAAATCAACGATATTATTCGCGATATAACGGCTGAAAATACCAAGATTACGGCGAATGCTATTGAAGCCGTCAAAAAAGATAATCAAGCTTATTTTAAAGTCAGAAAATTAAACAATGATACCTTGACGATAGAGGACTTCAGAAAGGATAAAATACTGAGGGGGTTGGTGATTCAGCAAATATTGCTTCAAAATCCTGTTTCTTTTGAAAAAATGGATGCTTTATATAAGCCTCAAATAGAGGAGTTAGAAAAAAAACTTAAACTGATGAACTGATTACATGATAAACTGGCAAACTGACTGTCTGTTTTAATGATATGCTGATTGCAGTAGGTCAGTATAACAGGTTATAATGAGAAAACTAATTTAAATAACATTACCATTTCAATTTAATAAAAATGCGTTACTTCTTTATTTTGCTCACTCTATCGCTTACCGCAAGCTGTTGGTTTAATAAAAAGATTGCGGTGGATTTGACCGTGATTAACGCTAAAATATACACCGTTAATGAAAAATTTGAAACAGAAGAAGCTCTGGCTGTAAAGAACGGCAGAATAATCGCTGTTGGCTCAACTGCCGAAATTTCAGAAAAATATAGCGGAAAAGAGGAGATAGATGCAGCGGGGAAACCCCTCTATCCAGGGTTCATTGATGCCCATGCGCATTTTTATCGGTATGGAGAAGGACTTCAAACGGCGGATTTGGTTGGGACAAAAAGTTGGGATGAGATTATTGATAAAGTTTTGGCATTTTCTAAGCAAAGTGGTGTTGAAAATGGAGATAGTAGGGATAAAAAATGGTTGATAGGCAGAGGTTGGGATCAAAATGATTGGGCAGTAAAGCAGTATCCTGATAAAAAACGCTTGGATGAATTATTTCCTAATCGCCCTGTTTTTCTCAAGCGGGTGGATGGTCACGCGGCAATTATCAATCAAGCTGCTATTAATTTGGCTGGTTTAAAACCCAATCAAAAGATATCTGGTGGTGAAATTGAAACAAAAAATGGGCAATTGACAGGCATTTTAATAGATAATGCCATAGGTTTAGTTACTTCAAAAATCCCAAAAGCGGATACTACTCAAATGCGGCTCGCTTTGCTCGATGCTCAAACCAATTGCTTTGCGGTAGGCTTGACGACGGTGGTGGATTGCGGTTTGGACTATCCGATTGTTGATTTTATTGAAAAAATGAATGCTTCAAATGAATTGAAAATGCGGTTGTATGTCATGCTTTCGGATGATAAACCCAATTACGACTATATTTTTAAACGGGGAATGATAAAAACAGATAGGCTCAATGTCCGCAGTTTCAAACTCTATGCGGATGGGGCTTTGGGTTCGCGCGGGGCTTGCCTTTTACATCCTTATAATGATCGCCCCAACCACTATGGTTTTTTGTTAAAGACGGTTGCCCACTACGATTCTGTTACTCAAATCATAGCGGAAAATGGTTTTCAAGCCTGCACGCATGCTATCGGCGATTCCGCTAACCGAGAAATTTTACGCATTTATACTAAGAATTTGAAAGGTAAAACTGACCAACGCTGGCGCATAGAACACGCACAAGTCATTAACCCAGCAGATTTTGACTTATTCGGCAAGGCTCAAATCATCCCCTCAGTACAACCCACTCACGCTACCTCCGATATGTATTGGGCTATTGAAAGATTGGGAAAAGAGCGTGTTAAAGGCGCGTATGCCTTCAAACAATTGCTCAAACAGAACGGCTGGATTCCGTTGGGGACGGACTTTCCTATAGAAGATATTAATCCGATTTTGACCTTTTATGCCTCCTATGTTCGGAAGGATGCCAAAGGTTTTCCCGTAGGCGGCTTTCAATCCGAAAATGCCATTTCAAGGCGGGAAACACTGAGGGGTATGACAATTTGGGCAGCCAAAGGCAATTTTGAGGAAAAAGAAAAAGGCAGTATAGAGGTTGGTAAATACGCCGATTTTATCATTCTCAACCAAGATCTTATGACCATTCCTATGGATAAAATATTGACAACCACCGTTCTAAAAACCTTTTTAAATGGTGAAAAAGTATTTGAAAAGAAGTAAAAATAGCCTATTTTTTTCTTCTCCTTAAAATAAATATTAAAAGGGCAAAGAGGGCTACAATGCCCAAGCCAATCGTCACAGGCTTTTGATACCATGCCTTAAAATCAAGCGCTTCCACATTGCCGATAATAACCGTTGCACCCCAATAATTGGGAATAGAATACTGAGGGGGGCAATTTTGAAGGTACTCCAACTTCGCTTTTTGCAACGCCACGTCTTTTGTATCCCCGTTTTTGAGGTTTTTATAGAAAGAGAGCATTACTTTTGAGGTACTTTCGTCGGGAATGCTCCAAAGGCTCATCACTGTAGAAGGGCAGCCGGCGAAAGCGAAAGCTCGCGCCAAACTCATCACACCTTCACCACGCCTAAGCTCGCCATTGCCCGTATTGCACGCACTCAAAACCGCTAAACCTGTTTTCAATTGCATGGCGTAAAGGTCGTAACCACTGAGGTAATTGTTATCAGTAGAGTCTTTTTTGGAGAAAATAAGTCCTGAATTTAATGGATTTTTTTCATCAATAGCCCCGTGCATGGCTAAATGTAGGATGCCATGATTGGAAGCGTTTTGCATAAAAGCGAATTTCGTAGCATCGTCGTTGAGGAAAATAGTGCCTTTGCCGAGTAGCGAATGAATATTTTTCACTTCATCGTCGGCGAAAGCCAATTTGCTCAATTTGCCGCCGCGCGTAGAAGAAATTGAATCAGTTTTTAAAGCATTTTCTATTTTTTCAAGAGCTTTATCACTGTATTCGATGCCAAATCCGCCGAAATTACCAACCGTACCGCCATCCACAGACTCCAATAATTGATTGGAATAAGCATAACTGACGGCATATTTTCTCAATAAATAAGGCACATTGCCGCCTTTCCAAGTTGTTGCCTTTTCAGTCGTCAATAATTCAAAAGGAAGATAGCCTAAGACGCCGTCGGGAATAATCCGCAGACGGCTGCTGCTATTGTTTTTATTGAAATGACTGAGGGGTCTTTCTAAAAGGAGTTGATAAAAATTAAAGGATGACTTTAAAAATACTTGCTCGGCAAGGGCAGCAGAGTCAGCTATGAACTTTTCATCGCTCATGCTCTTTCGGAGTTCTCTGAAATCGCTTAAAAATGTTGAGCTTAGTGTTGTTGTATTAAAATGAAAATCTTTTTGACTAAAACTGAAGATATACAGCGTTGTATCGCCTAAAAAGTACTCAATCGCTACCGTTTGAGTATCCAAAGCAGCTTGAATAGTAGCTATACTGAGGGGATTCTGCGTTTGATTTTTCAGTTTAAAATAATTGGGGTAATCCTTTTCTAATCGCTTATTAAAAGTCGTCAATGCCTGTTTAGCATCAAATACAGCGTCTTGAAATTTAGGCTTTAAGGAATCGCCTGCCTCGTAAAGTTGCTTTTCAAAATAGGCGACATCGGCTTTCAGATTGCGTTCCTCTTGGCGCAAAGTATCTGGCACACCTCCAAAGTTTTTTGCACGGGCATCTTTGAGATTTTCTAACAAAACGATGGCTTTATTGCGCTCGCAAAAGGCGATAGCGGCATCGGCATAGCGTTTATCACTTGTTTTTTCATACAGTTTTGAGGCGGAAACAATGCCTTTTTCATAAATAGACAATG
>JAYTON010000698.1:0-13809 GCA_043747725.1 Saprospiraceae bacterium | reverse complement strand
CAAGAAGCACGTATGCGAGGATTTTCTGTTGTTTTATCTTCTTAGGACTCATTTTTTAATATGGAAATTCAGCTTAAAAGTTTAATAAAAATGGTTAATGATAGATGATGTTCAACACAATTGTTTGCAAGGGCAAGGTAAGCAAAAAATTTAGAATATATGATAGATGTTAGTTGTATGCAAAAAACAAAGTACTGAAATACTGAGGGGTTCTCCTTAAATGTTTTATTTTTACCACTATTCTCATTTATAACAAAATCCAAATCATGCGTTTTTCATCTTTCAAATACCTATTTGTTTTTATCGTACCAGCTATCATTTTCTTCTCAATTAAAGAGAGTGGTTTATGGGTTTATTCTGCCTTGATTTTTGTATTTATTTTGATGCCTTTGTTAGAATTCATCTTTGTCGGAACATCTCAAAATATGACCGAAATTGAAGAGCAACTTGCCTTGAAAAACAAAGTGTATGACTATATTATTTGGAGTTTAGTACCCATTCAAGTGGCAACTTTATTCTATTTTTTAATGAGGGTGAGTGACCCATCGCTCTTTTTATGGGAGAAAATAGGAATGATGACGGCTATGGGCATGTCGTGCGGCGTTTTAGGCATTAATGCGGCTCATGAATTGGGGCATCGTTCCACAAAACATGAGCAATTGATGAGTAAGATATTGCTTTGCACCACTCTCTACATGCATTTTTTTATAGAACACAATCGCGGACATCATAAAAATGTCTCTACCGATGAAGACCCTGCTTCTTCAAAATATGGGGAGAATATTTATGCTTTTTACTATCGCTCTGTAAAAGATGGTTGGCTCTCAGCTTGGCATATAGAGGGCACACGTTTGAAGCAATCCAAGCAACAGTTTTGGAATTTTCACAATGAAATGCTGGTTTATCAATTTATACAATTGAGTTTAATTGGGCTTATTGCAGTGGTATTTAGTTGGCAGGTTCTATTATTATTTTTAGGGGCTGCCATTATGGGCTTTTTACTTTTAGAAACCGTGAATTACATTGAGCACTATGGTTTAAGAAGAAAAAAAATCACGGACAAGCAATTTGAACAGGTTTTGCCTATCCATTCATGGAATTCTGACCATGCTTTAGGCAGGTTGTTACTCTTGGAACTCACGCGCCATTCCGACCATCATTTCAAAGCCTCGAGGAAATATCAAGTGCTACGCCATTTCGATGACAGCCCTCAAATGCCGGCGGGCTACCCCGCTATGATGTTGTTATCGCTCGTGCCACCACTTTGGTTTAAGGTGATGCATAAGCAAATTGCTGATTATCGGACAACCATTAAAGGTTTGGATTTGGCTTAAAATGCTTATATTTGCTTTGAAAATTAATCCAATTAATACCTCTAAAAAATCAAATAATGGGCTTTTCTGATTTATGGAAAAAGATTACTCAAACACCTTCTTTTCAACCGACACGTATTTTCATTTCTGATGATCATACCGACAAAGCTGACCAGTTGAAAAACAACATTATTACCGCTGAAAAGGATTATTTTACGGTGCGCGTCAATGAAATGTACCTCAGTTACAGCAGCAAATGGTTCAGCACTTTCGACCCTGTGGTGTTCGTGGTGTCTGAGTTTATATATGGTGGGCAAAGGCGCGTTGTACCTTTCGTAGTCGGTCCCGCAATGTTGAAAGGGAAAATGGAGAACCTACCTGAGGGGATGATTTTTTCAAATACCACCGTTGCGGGAACCCATCCTTACAAAGGCGATTCGTTGGCTTTGACCATTGTTTTAAGCCAAGTCAAACAAACGGATTATCTTCAGAAGTTTATTGAAATGATTGAAAGCACTGCCGCAACTTATATGATGGACTTCGCTACGATGGTGAATGACTATGTAAAAGTGGCTAAAGTAGTGATGAAAGGCATGGAAAATCTCATGGGCATGGAGGAAACAACGCCTATTGTAGGCTTCCGCAAAGAGATAAATCCCAACGCAGGCGATGATTTCAAACCCGGTTATTCTGTTTTAATTAATAAAGATCAAAGCACCTTGCAAGAGTCTATGTTTTGGGTAAAAAATGATCGGTTGTTTTATGGCAATACTTTAGAAACGGCTGTGCCTTATCGGGATTGTGATTATGTATTGTACAGCATCATGAAAACAACGGCGCGGAATGATACTTCTACCCTATTCAGTGCGGTGTGGGACGATGTAAAAAATTATGCCATCAAAGAACCATTTATCAGTGATGATAAATGGCAAATTATCAAAAGTAGGATGTTCGGTTTGCAATGTGTTTTGACATCCAGCCCTGATTTGACGCAGCCGCAAGCCGATGCTTTATGGGAATATTATGTAGCCGAAATCAAGAAGATTAGAGCATCTAAAGACCAATTGGGTGATGCCGTATCTAAGGCTTCTTTGGATGATTTTGATAAGAAAGCTTTGGAAACTTTGAATAATCTTTGATTAAAAAGAAAATAGACAATTAGATTTTAGATTTTAGATAGTATCAAAGGCGATTAGACACCCCCTCAGTAAAATCGTGTTTTTGACGCCATTTTTAATATGTTTCTAAGAAAATAAACCAATGAAAGAAAAGATAATTTTCATAACCATCTCGCCCGATTCCATCACATATAGAGAGGAATCCAATTCACCGCAAGGGAATAAATTGGATAAAAACGACTTGGATATCCGCATCATCAAGATATTTCACAAGGTGTTGAATACAGCCTTGCCCGGCGATACCACTCAAATATTTGATAGTGAAAACTTCAAAACATTGGGGGCAACGCTCCATAAGATTTTATTGAATTTTCAAAATGATAACTTCAATTTTTCAAATATTCACAACGATATTCATAAAGGAAAGGATGTGAGGTGCAGAATTGTCTTGGAATTTGATAAAAATGTGGATGGTTTGGCAGAATTGCCTTGGGAATATTTAAGCCATAAAGATGAATTTTTATTCGCTTATCGGGAGACCAATTTTGAGCTAATTCGCAAAATTCAGCCGACAGGTATCATTCAAATTCCAGAATATACTGATCCTTCCAATCATCTGAATGTCATCCTCATTGTTGCCAATCCAGAGGTAGGCAATTGGAAAATAGACACTAAAATCATTCATCAATGCTTCAATGATTTGAAAAAAAAGTATGGTGAAAAAATTAATGTCTTGTATTTTCCTGAACAGTTGGATAGGAAAAATTTCTATAAAAACTTCAAAGAACAACTCAAATCCCTACGCGACAGTGCCCAAAACAGCCGAGAACCCTATATTGTCCACTTTTATGGTCATGCTTGCATCAAGGACGGTAAGAGCTGTTTGGTCTTTCCGCCTTCAGAAGAAAATGGGAATGAGCCTGATTTTGTGAGTGATGAGGTGTTTGATAATTATTTCAGTGGATCGGCTGATTTGCCTGTTTTATTTGTCTTGCAAGCTTGCAGCAGTGGTAAAATCATGGATTACAAAAATGAGCAAGGTATTGCATTGCGGTTATCGTCTCGCCGCAGCATTCCCGCTGTTTTATCCATGCAAAATGACATCAAACCCACCGAATCCACGGCTTTTATGAAGGTATTTTATGAAAAACTCATGGAAGGTCATGATGTCTCATCGGCTGTTCGAGAAGGCAGGACTTACATGGGCAATGACTATCAATTGGAACAAGGCAATGCCCCTTTTAAAGAGAATTTTTTTGGCAGCCCTATTTTAATGTTGACTTCGCCGATGCCACCAGTTTTGATTAAAAAAGAAGAAGCACCCATTTCAAATAATCAGGTCAATATTGCATCAAGTAGCACCGTTTCCATGCAGAAAATATGCATTAATGCGCGGAGGGGCAACCCGGGTTGTAAGCGACCTGTAGCGATGGACGTGTCAAAATGTGTCTGGTGTCAAAGCACCGAGTTTGTCCCGATTGATACGCCCGATACAATTCAACCCCTCAGTACACCGACCGCCGAAGACCGCAATATTTCAGGCGAAAGAATGACTGATAATTTTAGAAGTGAAATTAGTGGGACGGAAACGAAAAGTGCGGATGCGAGTTCTCAAAATAGGCATTGACTGGCTATAAACAATTGATTTTTCCCTAAGGGATTCCTTTGGAACAATTAGTTACAAACCTATAAGGTTTTTAAAACCTTATAGGTTTATTGCAATTTATTTGACAATTAGTATATTAAAAAAATGACCAACCAACGATTTCAAATAAAAGACCCGACGGTCATTATAGCCGATGCCTACCATTTTGCGGCTTTGCAACCCCATATTTGGATGAGCAAAGTCACCACGATTCTCGAAGCATTGAGAAAGGAATTTATCAATCGGTCTATTTATGATGTCTGGATTCGGTGGCAACAGCCCGAAGAGGGCGGCTATCCTGTGCCACTGTTGAAAACCTTAGTTCAACTCAAGAGGGATAGTTATCAGTTGTATTTAAATGACATTACAGCACAATTACAAGCCGTTTTCAAAAAAAATGAAAAAGAAGCTTGGTCGGAATTTATAGCGCATTATACCGAAGCCATCAATAATTGGCAGACGGATATTGCAGAAAATCTCTGTAGAAATTGCTTAAATCATACCCCTCAGTATAAAAGCCAAATTATGGCATTTCAGCAGCTAAATGCCTTGCATTGCGCTTCAAGATGGGTAGAGTGTATGCCTTTTTACATGAAATTGAAAGAACACCCTGCTTTGAATAATGAACAAAAAGCCCTTTTAGAAGCCACAATTGGTCAAATTAGGCTGTATTATTTAGATGCTCAACCTGATATGGCACTCATTCACTTCAATAAAGCGGCTGAGTTAGCCCCTGAATTAGCGCGGACTGAAAGGAGTTTTGGCGAGGTAAAATTGAAGGCTCGGGTATTTGATGAAGCCCGTCAACATTTCTTTAAAGCTGTTGAAAAAACGAACGCTGATTCGGAAATGTACCTCTACATCGGCGACAGTTATAAAGATGATATGAACCTTTCGGCGGCTGAAAATTGGTATCAGGCGGGTTTGAAAACTAATCCTTTGGATGTGAATTATAATGCCCGCATGATTCGGCTTTATGGCGAACCGTCGCTCATTAATCAGAAACAGGCAGCGTTTGTTAAGGAAATGGAGATTTCGCTCATCCTCGAACCCGATGCTTTTTACAACAACACCGTTTATAATATTCATCGTGAAATAGCTGCCGCTTATCAACTCAATCAGAAAAATGAGGAGGCTATTCAATGGTATAAAAAGGCTATTGAACTCAATCCTGATTGGATAATTGCTTGGATTGATTTGGGCTATACCTATTTTTATATGAATCAATTTGAACCTGCTGAGACGCATTTCAAAAAGGCAATTACCTTAGCACCAGAGGCTTTTGATGGTCATTGGGCGATGGCAATTCTCTATGATCAGCAGAAAAAATATGACAAAGCTATCGCCGCCTACGAAATATGTATTGAATTACGCCCTGAATGGGAACATACTATCCGAAATACTGAGGGGGTACTTTTAAACGACGATAAACACTATGATAAAGCCATTGAAAAATATAAAAAAGCCGTTGAATTGCAACCTGATATGAGTATATATCACGACAATTTAGCGCAAGCTTTTCAAAACAATAAACAATATGAAGAAGCTGAAAATGAATATGAATTAGCCCTTGAATTAGACCCCGATAATTATAGTTTGTTAAATAGAATGGGCATTTTTTATTACAATCAAAAGAACTATGAAAAAGCGGTTGAATATTATCAAAAAGCCATTGCTCTTCAACCTTCGGAGTATATTTATTACGACAATCTCGGCTTGGCATATTCAGATGCCGCTGATTGGAATAATGCAGAAACCGCCTATAAAAAAGCGATAGAGTTGGTGCCTCAAGATGCCGTTTATATCAATAGTCTGGGGGTGCGTTACTATGGTCAAAGTCAATACGAAAAATCCATCGAATATTATGAAAAAGCAACGGCAATCAATCCCTTGCCCCTTTATTTTGAAAACATCGGATTGTCTTATGAGTTGTTAAAAAATACAGAAAAAGCTGAAAAAGCCTACTTGAAAGCCCTTGATTTGACTGAAAAGAACGCTCAACAAACGCCCGCCGAAGAAAAAGCACGGACTTACAATTGTCTTGGCGTTTTTTACGACAATCAAAAAGATATGTCAAAAGCCATTGATTTTTATAGAAAAGCGATGGACATTATGCCTGAAACTAAGGTATATCAAACCAATTTAGCAGGGGCATATGAGAACAATCAAGATTGGCATGAAGCGATTGCTATTTATCAAAAACAGAGTAAAAAAGAACCTAAAAACGATAATTATCACAACCGTTTAGCCTATTGTTTTTTCCAATTGAAAGAGTATGATCAAGCTCTAAAACATTTGGAAACAGCTTTGAAACTACGCCCTGATATGGCTATTTATCATGAAAATATTGGCTATTTCAATGACGCTCTTGGGCATTATGAAGAGGCTTTAAAAAGTTATGAAAAAGCCGTTGAATTAGAACCCGATAAAGATTATCGATATAGCACAATGTCAAGTATTTGTCGTAAGCTCAAAAATATCCCGTTGGCAATTCATTATTTAGAAAAAGCTATTTTAATCAATCCTCGCAATGCCGATTATTATAATGACTTAGGCGTTCTCTATTTTGACAATGCGATTGATGACAAAAAAGCCATTGAATACTATAAAAAAGCAATCGAACTCAACCCTCAATCTCATACTTTTCTCAATAACTTGGGTTTGGTTTTCGAGACTTTAAAAGAGTATCCTAACGCTCAATTCAGTTATGAAAAAGCGATAGAAGTCAATCCTACCGCTGAGAATAATATGCTGCATCGGCTCGGCTACGTATATGCTCGAATGGGTGATGTTGAGGCTACTGAAAATATCATAAAAAACTTATTAAAAGAAGAGCAAAAAGCTGAGTGTTACAACTGTCTGGGTATCTATTTTTATGAACAAAAAGACAATGACAAAGCTCTTGAATACTATGAAATAGCCTTAGGAATGAACCCTTTACCTGTTTATTACGACAATATAGGTTTGGCTTATGAAGGCGAAGAAAAATGGGCAGATGCGGCAGCTATTTATGAAAAGCTCATAAAAATAGACCCTACGAATGATGTTTATCACAACAGATTGGTGCACAATTATTTTCAATTGAAAGACTATGAAAAAGTTTTACTTTACGTCAATAAAACGATTGAATTGCAACCTCAAAATGCTGTTTACTGTGGCAATCTGGCGTATGTTTATACTGCAATGGAGCAATATCAAGATGCTATAAAGGCTTATGAAAAAGCCATTCAATTAGACCCGGGTGTTGATTATTTCTACAATTATTTAGGGGATATTTATCAAAAACTCAATGATTTGCCGAAGGCTCAATTATATTGGGAAAAAGCTTTGGCACTTACGCCTGATAATCCTGATTCTATCAATTAATCCAATACCGCCGCAAAGTCAATTGCTTCTCAGTCAAATTAGGCATCAAACGAACTATTTTTTTTATTTTCATCCAAATCCAAACCGACTTTAAGTAAGGTTTCTTTCAATGGAAAAGGACGCGCGCCTTTTACATATTCCTTGAAAAAAGAACGAATTTCGAGAAATATCATTTGAGTGATGACATCAAAAAGTTCATCGTCGTTGAAAGGCGTATTTTTACCAAATTTTTTGACGAGGGCTTGCATGAGTTCTTGAGTACCTACTTTTGCCATCGGAAAGTTCTCTCAATCTTATATCGAGACATAAACCAATCAACGCCCCTTTTTGATAAAAATTCATGTAGGAATCTTGCTTTTCCATAGCATATTTACTCAAAAGAATACCCTGACACCAAATTTAGGAATGACAAAACGCCCTTTTTCTAAATTTGACTTTGGAGTCAAGAGGGTAACAGACACTTTGTCTTCCTTGACATTTATAAGGTCAATTATATAAAAATAGGTATTTTCGGCATTGACCATTTGGTTAATAGCCTTTTTTTTAGTCGTTTGACAGTTTGTAAAAAGCATTGCTGATAGTAGAAAGTGAAGGAATCTTTTCATATTTGATAGTTTTTTGTTTCAATAAAAATCGACTAAAAGTATTTAAAAATTGTAATAATTCTCAGGCGTATTTTAACTAAAAAAACGGTGTCTTGTCGAAAGAACGATGTAGTTGCAACAATTCGTTCGTCAAACCAGTTACCTTTGATTTATAATGTATTGATACACAGTATGTTCTGTTGAGGAAATTTAAAAAATATCCTTCGACTGCCTAAAAATACCCAATTCCCTTTATGAAACTACTCATACGCCTTGGCGTTTTCGCATTAGCTTTAGCGGCTTTAGCTTTTGTCAAAGTTAAATATTTCACCAAAGATGTGCCTATAATGGGGCAACCCGCAGGCGCAGGTGGCAATGGCGCAAACCCCTCAGTAGGCGTCATCGGTTATGTGATGCGCTCAGAAAAATTGGACAATAAAATATTTGCTACGGGTACTATTATTTCCTCAGAAGTGGTGGATTTGAAACCCGAAGTAGCTGGCAAAATTGTCCAAATGAACATCCGCGAAGGACAGCCTGTGGCTAAAGGACAACTACTCATTAAACTCAATGATACGGACTTGCAAGCCCAATTGAAGAAATATGATGCTCAACTCAAACTCACTGAGCAAAGCGAAAGCCGTTTAAAAAAATTGCTTGAAATAAAAGGCGTTTCGCAAGATGAATACGATGTGATTACTAATCAAATTAATAATACCAAAGCGGATATTGAATTTACGCAAGCCCAAATCGCTAAAACGGAACTGAAAGCACCTTTTAGCGGTGTGATTGGCTTGAGAAGTGTGAGTTTAGGCTCGTATGTGAGTGCAACAAGCCCGATAGCGACAATTCAAGTGTTGAATCCAGTGAAAGTTGATTTTACGATACCTGAAAAATATGCGAATGTGGTCAGAATAGGTGATGAAATATCGTTCAGTACTGAGGGGTCGCCCGATAAATTTACAGGAAAAGTCTTTGCTGCTGACAATCAGATAGACCCTATTACAAGGACTTTGAAATTACGCGCTACCGCTGCCAATCCAGGGAATAAATTGAGAGCTGGTGCTTTTGTGAAAGTCAATTTTAGTTTAAAAGAGATAGATAATGCCTTAATGGTACCGACTGAAGCCATTATTCCGATTCTGAAAGGTCAACAAGTTTTCGTTGCCAAAAATGGTAAGGCAACGCCTGTTAAAATAGAAGTAGGTGTGAGAACAGATACTAAAATACAAGTGATTTCAGGCTTACAAGTAGGCGATACGGTAATACTGAGTGGTTTGATGAGTTTGAAGCCAAATGCGGGAGTGAAGTTTACGACAGTTCAATAAATGGGAGTTTTGGAAATGCATTTTGGTTTGCCCCCTAACCCCCAAGGGGGAACACCTTAGGAAGAATTGGTAAATAATAACTAAAATGATATATACTCCCAAAGCGTTCCCCCTTGGGGGTTAGGGGGCAAACCAAAATCAAAGCACTCAGTTTTCAACTTTAACGAATTAATTTTCAATCAATGTTAAATCAAAAACTGTTAATTTCAACGGACTAAAGTCCGTGTTACGTTTAAAACAAAATAATATGAGCCTTTCATCCATCAGCATCAAACGCCCTGTTTTGGCAATAGTCATGAACTTGGTTATCCTATTATTTGGATTTATTGGGTTCAAATCATTGGGTATAAGGGAGTTTCCAAGTATTGACCCGCCTGTTATCACCGTTCGGACGGGCTATACGGGGGCGAATGCGGAGATTATCGAAACGCAAATCACTGAACCGCTTGAAAAAGCATTGAATGGTATCGCTGGTATTCGCACGATTAGTTCTTCGAGCAATCAAGGCAGTTCAATGATTACCGTTGAGTTTGACATTAGCAGCAACCTCGAAGCAGCGGCTAATGATGTGCGCGATAAAGTGAGTCAAACCGTTCGGCAATTGCCTCAAGATATTGATGGACCGCCGACAGTCCAAAAGGCAGATGCCAACAGCGATTCAATCATTTCAATGTCTGTTGAAAGTGATACAAAAAGCATGTTGGAACTCTCAGATTTCGCTGAAAATGTCTTAGGAGAACGCATCCAAACCATTCCAGACGTATCCACCATTCAAATATGGGGTCAAAAAAAATTTTCAATGCGGCTTTGGCTTGACCCTCAAAAGTTAGCTGCTTATCGGCTCACCCCTTTGGATGTGAAGCAAGCCCTTGACCGAGAGAATGTTGAATTGCCTTCGGGTAAAATAGTGGGTAATAGTTCAGAACTCGCTGTTAAAACGGTGGGTAAACTCAAGACGGTTTCAGATTTTGAAGAGTTGATTATTAAAGAAGATGCGACTGGTACTATTAAATTCAAAGATATTGGCAGGGCTGAATTAGGTCCTGAAAATGAAGATACAGTTTTGAGAATTAATGGTAAACAATTGGTGTCCATTGCAGTCATTCCTCAACCAGGCGCTAATGTTATCAAAATAGCGGATGAATTTTACAAAAGAATGGAAAAATTCAAGTCGGATATACCCGCTGATATTAAATTACACATTGCTGTTGATAAAACTAAATTCATTAGAAAGTCCATTTCAGAAGTAAAAGAGACCATTTTCATAGCGATTACCTTAGTGGTCATCATCATTTTCTTATTTTTTAGAGATTGGACAATTGCGGTTCGCCCTTTGATTGATATTCCTGTTTCGCTCGTGGGTGCTTTTTTCATCATGTACATCATGGGTTATTCCATCAATGTCTTGAGCCTTTTAGCGATAGTGTTGGCAACGGGTTTAGTCGTGGATGATGGCATTGTGGTGACGGAAAATATTTATAAAAAGGTAGAGGAAGGCATGGATCCCATTCAAGCCGCCTTTATGGGTTCAAGGGAGATATTTTTTGCGGTCATCTCTACATCAGTCACATTGGCAGCCGTCTTTTTGCCCGTTATTTTTATGGAAGGTTTTGTGGGGCGGCTTTTCCAAGAGTTTGGGGTCGTTTTAGCTGGTTCAGTTTTGATTTCCGCTTTTGTATCGCTGACCTTAACGCCCATGCTCAATGCTTATTTATTGAGAAAAGGTCAAAAGAAAACCCGTTTTTATACTGCTACTGAACCATTTTTCAGAGCCGTTGAAGATAATTATCGCGCCAGACTGAGGGGGTTCATGAAAACCAAATGGTTGGCTTTCCCCATCTTCGCCTTGATGGGCGTTGGCATTTGGTTTTTCAATAACAATCTTCAATCTGAACTCGCGCCCTTAGAAGATAGAAGCTGGATGCGGTTTATTGTCTCCACGCCAGAAGGGGCTACCTTTGAATACACCGATAAATATATTGATAAACTTGTCAAATACATCACTGACTCCGTGCCTGAAAAGCAAATTGCTTTGTCAATGACTGCACCCGGGTTTGTAGGTACGGGTAGTGCGAATACAGGTATGATTCGCTTGATGCTGAATGAGCCAAATGATAGAAAACGCAGTCAAATGGACATTGCGAACACCTTGACGGCTAAAATGCGGCAATTTAATGAAGGGCGGAACTTTATCATTCAAGAACAAACCATCTCAACGGGTGGCATTGGTAGTTTACCGGTTCAATTTGTTATTCAAGCACCCAATTTTGATAAGCTGATTGATAAATTGCCTAAATTTATGGATGAAGCCACTAAAAACCCAATCTTCGCCAATGTTGATGTCAATTTGAAATTCAATAAACCTGAGTTGTATGTCAATATTGATAGAGAAAAAGCCCGTGCTTTGGATGTGAATGTCATTGATGTGGCTCAAACGCTGCAATTATCGTTGAGTGGTTTGCGCTACGGCTATTTTAATATGAATGGTAAGCAGTATCAAATCATTGGTCAAGTGGATAGAGCCAATCGAGACGAACCGTTGGACATGAAATCCATGTACGTCCGCAATAAAAGAGGGGATTTAGTCCAGTTAGATAATATTGTCAGCGTTGAAGAACGCTCGAACCCCCCTCAGTTATACCACTACAATCGCTACAAATCGGCAACCGTTGCCGCCAGTCTTGCGCCCGGTCGCACGATTGGCGATGGTATTGCTACTATGAAAGAAATTGCTAAAAAAACCTTAGATGATTCTTTCTCAACTGAATTGACAGGCTCTTCAAGGGACTTTGCAGAAAGTTCAAGCAATACGGCTTTTGCATTTATACTCGCCTTGCTCTTAGTCTATTTAATTTTAGCAGCTCAATTCGAGAGTTTTGTTGATCCACTTATTATTATGTTGACAGTGCCTTTGGCTTTGGCGGGTGCGCTTTTCTCATTGTGGTACTTCAATCAAACGTTGAATATATTTTCTCAAATCGGCATCATCATGCTCGTTGGTTTGGTCACGAAGAACGGTATTTTGATTGTCGAATTTGCCAATCAACTCCGTGAACGGGGTATGCCCAAGGCTGAAGCCATTGTCGAAGCTGCAGTCTCCCGTTTTCGACCTATTATGATGACTTCTTTAGCCACTATGCTGGGTGCTTTACCTATTGCTTTGGCTTTGGGTGCTGGTTCAAAAAGTCGGATGGGTATGGGTATCGTTATTATTGGCGGTCTTCTGTTCTCATTGACCTTAACGCTTTATGTCATTCCTGCCATGTATTCTTATTTGGCGCGTAAACATAAAGTTGTGGTGGAAGAACAATTGGATGAAAAGACGTTCAATACTGAGGGGGTGCTTGTAGCGGCTAATGATTGATTTGTTTATAAAGTTAAAATAATAATTTAATAAAATTGAAAGTTGAGTGCTTCGATGGACGTTTGCCCCCCAACCCCCAAAGGAGAAGCCATTTGGAAGAATATAAATATGTAACTTTTAGAGTACAAATACAACAGCTAATTGTACCGAAAGTATGACAAATTGGACGAAAGATTAAATTATGTGTATAATGTCAATTGTCCAGTTTATTTCAAATGACTCCCCCTTCGGGGGTTGGGGGCAAACGCCAATCAAAGCACTTAATTTTAAGTTTGAATAAAAAATTCAACTATGAATTGGATAAAAACCAACGTTTTCATATACCTTTTAGTACTCCATCAAATCTCTTTTGCTCAAAATCCCATTTTGACGCTCGATGAAGCTATTCAAAAAGCACTCAGTCAAAACTTAGGGATTCGAGTCAATCAAAATGATATTCAAATCGCTAAAAACAATGCCGTGAAAGGCAATGCGGGCTTTTTACCCACTGTCAACTTGACAGCCAGCGAAACGCCTTCCTTTGGATATTTGAATCAAAAACTATCAAGCGGCAGTGAAATCAACAGAACCAACCTCACGAACAATGTCACGGGAGGGATTCAACTCGCTTGGACTTTGTATGATGGCAAAAGAATGTATTTGGAACTCGATAGATTGCGTGAATTGCAAGGTATTGGTGAGATTAACCTCCGCATTCGGTCTGAGCAGATTGTGTATGATGTCATGCGAGCATATTTCAATATCGTCAGAAATCAAGAGTTGTACAACAGTCTTGAAGAGCAGATGAATCTCTACGAAGAGCGTTTTCGCATCTCGCAAACGCGTTTAGATGTCGGGAAAGGTAATCAATTGGATGTGTATCAAGCGCAAACGGATTTGAATGTTCAAAAAACGAACCTGTTGAGACAAAAACAAGCCATCCAAACCGCCAAATTGCAACTCAATCAAGCCATCAGTAATGCGCCGAATATTATTTATGAAGTCAAAGACACCTTGATTATTGATAAAAACTACGATTTCAAGGCATTGAGCGATGATGCGGTCGGTAAAAACTTGAGTGTGGCTTTATTGAATAAACAAACGGGCATAGC